>NZ_JBKVCZ010000004.1:0-54919 GCF_046966825.1 Hungatella sp.
TATGTGGAGACAGGAGGCGGAGTAACGGAGATACCAGCTCATTCTGATGGAGATTGGAATAAACAGGTTGGAACGATGCAGTAGATGAATACGCTAGAAAGAGAGAGATGCCAAGTTGGTGTCTCTTTTTTCGTTTAAGAAGGGAGTCATATGAAATTAAAGCATAGGCTGTTATCAATTATTCTTTGTATATGCTTGTGGTTGGTTCCGTCTGCAAAGGCATTTGCGATACAGGGGGATGGAAATATAGATGGAGGAGGCGGCCATGTCAATCAGGGGGTAGCAGGATATGAATGGCCAACTGGTTATGAAGGGATTCGTATTACGATAGTAGATGCAGGAACCGGACAACAGGTGACGTCACCGATTGATTTTACCAACAGTAATGTGGCGGCTGTATCAAGCGATATTTTTAATTTTGGAAAAGTGAGCAAACTTCAATATCGAAATGGCGCAGCACTGAATATACAAACACAATACGAGTATTTTCATCCGGATACCCCTATCCCCAAAATCATCACAACCAATAGCGGAAAAGCAGACATGAATGCGATTAAAACTTATTTTTGTTCCGAAGGGGCTGCGTCCATGGTGGCTTCTTATACAGGGATTGAGCTAAATGATTTGATTTCCGGCAAGTATAAAGTGATTTTAGAGCCTGTAATCTATCTTTGGTACAATCACTTATTTTTTGCTATGACAGTTACGGAAGCCGGGCTTTATAACCGTACAACTAATGGAGACTTAGGAAGTCATTTTCCCACGGTTGTAATGAAAAATTTTGCCTTATCCATGTTTTTAGAGCGTGATGATTTAGGCTTTAAGGCTTATACCGGCCCAAAAGGAAGCGCCAGAACAACCAACGAGATGATCTTGATTTTGGGAATCGGAATAGTAAGTTATGCGGCACAGCCGGAAGAAGATCCTCCTGTAACAGAAATGGAATACGATCAGGAATATCGAGTCGACACGGATGTGATTACGGCAGTAAGCCTGTATTCTGACCGGGAAATCAATAACAGAAGCAAGGCCACTGTTACTTTTCGCATTAAGGGGAGAAGGTGTCAGATGACCGATATTGTAATGCCAGAAGGCGGCAGTCAGCTGGTGTGGGTAAAATGGCATACTCCTTCAACACCTCAGGATATCAAGATTACGATATCATCCAATAAAGGAACTTTGAGCACGACTCAAATGACGGTACGTGTTGTAGATTTGAATGAAAATCCACCGCCGGATCCCCAGGCCAACGATCGAAACGACAGCTACCGCCTTCCAAACGTGCCAAATAAACGAGATGTGACAGAGCTGACCTGGGGAGAGTGGGATTGCTGGTGGCAGGAACATTGGGTATATCACGACGGGAGCGAAGATGAGTCCGGGTATTATTGTGATCATGGCTGGTATGAATTTGACTGGATTCCATACTTTGCCAGTATATCCGCTTCCATGTCAATCAAGCCCGACGAGAGGAATCCAACAGCGGAAGGCTGCGTTATGAAATCCGGGTACGGGATTAATGTGAAGGCAACTGCCAGAGTGAGTTCTGATGCCTCATCTGCAGCAATAACCGGAGCTCAAAACGTTGTAACCTATTTCCCTGAATTTGCCTATCAGACGTATTGGAGACTGTTAGAACGAATGGCAGGAGGATATGCATCCAGTTTTGAATTACAAAAGAATCCATACAGTACCTATCAGCGAAGATCTCATTTTTCGCCGGTATGGTTTCCGGATGGACCGTATGAAGTATATGGAGAAGTTCTGGATGCATGGACCCCGGCGGGAATGCTGAAAATCCACTTAACCGATGATCTGACCGTTCGGGGCAACTTGTTTTTTGACTGGCATATTCGTCCTGCCAACTAACCGAGGAGGATACTATTTTGCAGACTATGATCATACCGATGGTTACACTGACCGTCACTCTTATGGGTGGCGGTATTCTTTTGTACTTCTTACGAGCAGATAAAAAACGGCAGCCGGCTTCCGGAGAACAAGCTGCCATGCAAACGGCTCAGGAGTTTATGAACGTGAAGGATATCCGGGATAAATTTCTTTATTCGAGGGATGGCTATGTTTTTCTTTATTTGAGAATTCACGCCATCAGCATTGATTTATACAGTACCTCAGAGAAAAATACTTTGATCAGGACTTTAACAGCAGAACTATCAGATATTCAGAGACCTTTTAAATTTCTGGCGGTATCCAGACCAGTGGATATCTCACCAGTCATCCAGGAAATGACTGAATTGCTTCCAGAGGCAGGGGAGAAGCAGAAAGAACTGTTAAAGCAGGAAATTGTGCAGATGAGTGGATATGCCTTATCCGGAGATATTGTGGAACGCCAGTTTTATCTTATGATCTGGGAAAAGCAGGCTGAGGGCTGTGAGGCGGATTTACAGAAAACGGCGGCTCTGCTCTGTGAAAAATTCAGTGCTGGTGGTGTACTGTGTGATATTTTGCAGGAAAAAGAGATTGTCCGGCTGCTGAATCTGGTCCATAATCCGGCGTATTCTCATTTAGAAGAACCAGACTACGAAGCAACGATTCCATTGCTGAAGGAGGGCATTGTATGAAAAAACGAGATATGGAAGTGATAAGGGAGAATCCAGCCCTGCTAAATACCATTACGCCGGTTGGCCTGGAATTTCAAAAAAATCAACTTTCCATAGGAGAAAATGTGGGGAAAATCTACGGGATTATCCGTTATCCCCAGACGGTGGAATCTGAGTGGCTGTCCAAGATTACTAATATTCCCAGTACAATCGTGTCCATTGGATTCAATCCCGTCGATAATGCGGAATTAATCAATAGTATCTCACGCAGTGTTGTGCAGCAGAGAGGGATTGCGGAGGCGGCGAAAGATCCACTTTCCCGCCAAAGAGCGGAAAAAGCTGCGGAAGACGGGGAGACTGTAATCGCACAGATCGACCGGGAAGGTGAGACCGTGGGGCTTATGAGTGTGTCGGTTATGCCGGTTTCCAGTGACGAGAAGATCTTCAAAAGAATCTGCCGGAGGGCAGAGAGCAGTATCAGCGTTATGAAATGCAAGATGCGGGTGATTCCAAACCTTCAGAAAGAGTGTTTCATGCATTTAAGTCCAACGTACCCCAATCATAGTAAGATCGAAACAATTTTGCAGAAAGTAGTGCCGATTTCGACCTTTGTGGGTGGATTTCCTTTTGCAAGCAGCGGATTTAACGATGGAAGCGGCTACTATTTTGCAAAAGATACCAGCGGCGGTCTGATTATTGTGGATCCATGGAAACGGGGAGGCGACAGGACTAACAGCAATTTCTGTGTCATGGGAAATTCAGGGGTTGGTAAATCTACCGCGGTGAAGCATATCCTGCTGTCTGAATATATGAGAGGTACAAAAATTATTGTCATCGATCCGGAAAGTGAGTACAAGGAAATGTGTCAGAAACTCTCCGGAGACTGGATCAGCGCTACAGGCGGTTTTAAGGGGAGGTTAAACCCATTGCAGGTACTGCCGTCTCCCAGAGATGATGAAGAGGAACCTGAAGAGAACCGGCTGTACCGTGATGAAGGCTACGGAATTAATGATCTCGCCATGCACTTGAAAAATCTCGATATCTGGTTTGGCCTCTATCTTCCGTCCCTGTCGGATATGCAGAAAGCTACTCTGAAACGCTGTCTGGTAGAACTGTATGCGCAGTTTCGGATTGATTGGGATACGGATATTTTAGAGTTGGAAGCAAAGGATTTTCCTGTTTTTACAGACCTTTATCTGCTGCTGAAGAGCCGAGCTGAAGAACAACCGGGTGAAATTGTATATAAGGAACTGCTTAACCTTCTCTACGATCTGGTATACGGAGCTGACAGTTTTATCTGGAATGGGCACAGCACAGTGGCAAGCAGCGCCCGTTTCCTAGTACTGGATACCCATGCGCTTCAGGAGACGGGAGAAAATGTGCAGCGCGCCCAGTATTTCCTGATTATGCTGTATAACTGGCGGTTGATGAGCTGGGATAGGAGTGAACGGATTTTAATGGCAGGGGATGAGGCTTATTTGATGATCGACCAGAAAGTTCCACAGGCTATGGTATATTTGCGCAATATGATGAAACGTGCAAGGAAGTATGAGGCGGCGGTGGCGATTATTTCTCACAGTGTCCGTGACTTTCTAAGCGAATCAATCCGGCAGTACGGACAGGCCCTTTTGGATGTGCCCTGCTATAAAATCCTGATGGGAACGGATGGGCCGAACTTAAAAGAAACCAGACAGCTCTATGATCTTACGGAGGCCGAACAAGAATTGCTGCTGGCGAGACGGAGAGGACATGCCCTTTTTATTGTCGGAGCAAAGCGGCTTCACATTCAGTTTGATATTCCGGAATACAAGTTTCAATATATGGGAAAGGCGGGTGGCCGCTGATGATTTCACCGGTTGTGATTAAGACAGCCGTGGGCATAGCCGCGCGAGCTGCATCAGATGAAAAGGCCAGAAACCGGATGATTGTCTTAATTGTGACTCCGGTGGCTTTCCTGCTTTTCGTTATTTCATTCTCTCTTTACCTGATTACGAATCCATTGTCGGTATTAAAAGTGTTTCTGGATGCAGAGGAGCTGGAGCTGGTGGAAGAGTTTCAAATTGATCACGGCTATCACCAGAATCTCGGTATTTATGAAAACGACTATCTTCAGGGGAACGGCCAGACTTACGAGGGAGTGGTATTTGGAGATGCTGGAGAAACGGAAGTTGTATATTACAGTCAGTTGGATAAACGATGGGCAGGGGCGTCCTATGGAGACAGTACGATAGGACGCAGTGGCTGCGGGCCTACGAGTATGAGTATTGTGATTTCTACACTGACCGGACAAGCAGTAGATCCGCCGCATATGGCGGGGTGGTCCTATCAGAATGGCTACTATTGCTCAGGAAGCGGTTCTTACCATAGCCTGATACCGGGAGCGGCCGAATCGTATGGTTTGACTGCAAAAGGTAATTTAACGGCTCAGGAGATTGTGGATGCTCTGAAAAATAGGGAATTGGTAGTGGCGATTATGGCAAAGGGGCATTTCACGAAAAACGGACACTTTATTGTCCTGCGAGGAGTTACGCGAGAAGGAAAGATTTTGGTAGCGGATCCGGCCAGTATAGAACGCAGCAATCAGGAGTGGGATTTATCTCTGATTATGAATGAAGCCAGAAAGGGAGCTGGGGCTGGCGGGCCATTCTGGGCAATTGGAAAGAAAGGAGCATAATTTTGATTTTATATATGACAACGCAGGATCACACAGATCTGCTTGATTTTTATATTGAAAGGGAAGGAACGCTGCCGGTCAAGAAGATGACCGGCAGTTTTATCCTGAAGCAGTTTGTTATTTATGATATGCGGAATTTTTCTCATTGTACTGAGTTGATATTGGATCGAGGGGCGTTCAGAGACAGTGACGATGCATTTGTGCAAGCGATAGAAGAGTTCTTGACGATGTACCAGGCCAGAGTGACTGTAATTGCTGAGGGATTGGGGCAGGAAGAGGCGTTGTTTATAAAACTTCTGGAGGCAGGGATTGGGAATATTGTTACCGAAAGAGCGATTGAAAGACAGCAGGAAGAAATTGAGGAGTGTCTTAGCAGTCAGGGACTTCGAAAATATCGGATCAGGGAGAAACAAGAGATATACCATGAGGGGGAGCGCTATAATTTTTCATGCAGTCGGATCCAGATCGCGGTGGTGGGATCACAGGGAAGGATTGGCACGACTACGGTAGCACTGGGGCTTGCAAATTGGCTGACGGAGGTAGGCGGCCGTTCCTGCTATGTGGAGGCAAATGAATCGGGGCATATGGAATGTTTAGCGATAGATTATGAAATGGTGCCGAAAGATGAGGGATTTGTTATGGATAAGGTGGGATATTATAAAAGACAGCCTACGCAGGAATATTCGTTTTTTGTGACGGATTACGGCACGGGAGAGCCAGGTACAATGCCAGATATCTTATTATTGGTATGCGGGACAAAGCCCTATGAGCTCCCTCATACTTTGAAACTGTTGGAACAGTATGAGGATCAGTGCGTGATTATTTTATTTCCGTTTGTGACTCAGGAGCATCGGCGAGCTTATGAAGACTCGTTTTCTACGGATAAGCATCGGGTGCTGTTTTTAGAATATCAGCCGGATTGCTTGAATGGGAAGAGCAATGGAAATATATATAAAACAATCGTAAAACCATATATCATAGAAAAATAGTTTGAAATAGTCAGGAGGGAAATTTATGAATAAGTATGAGATGAAGCAGAAAGCGTATCAGTCTACGTTAAAGAGTCGTGCTCTGCAAGTGCTTGTGTATCTGATTGATCGATCAAATAAAGAGGGAACATGTTTTCCGGCGATTGCTACAATGAGCCGGGAGCTGCATATTAGTGTGTCTACTGTTAAACGGGCTTTAAGGGAATTAACAGAGAGTGGATTTGTTAAAAAGAAAAGTCGTTTCCGGGAGAACAATAACGGGCAGACATCAAATCTTTATATACTTTGCTTTTTCGTAGAAAACAAAGAGGTAAAAACAATAATAGAGAAGAACGCGGCTGAAGATTCAAAAGGTGATAAGGAATCGATACCATTAAAGCAAGTGATAATATGGGGTGAAAAGAACATTTTGAACACTACAAAATTTGTTCATATTCTAATTGAAGAAATGTGGACAAAGTATTATCTGGAAAAAATATTATGTAACCGGAGAGCAAACTTTAGTCATATTCTATATTGGCCTGGGGAGGAGATCATTTTGATACCACCTTGAATAAACAGTAGAGATAGAACAATAATAAGCGGAAAAAGATATATAGTACTAGGGTTTGTCAAGTTTTTTGTGTAAGTTTTAAGAAAATTTTTTGGGGAGGGGAACCTCCCCATTTGTATCATCCGACGCTTTTGAATGATACTTTGTTAAAGTGTTTTGGGAATATTTCTAATAGGGTATCATGCCAATAACCCGTTAGAATCCTCCATTTTCATATTTCCGGATTCTTTCCTGAAGGTTTTCGTCCATGTCTAACTGATTGCGGACAAGAGCCCAATTGTTCAGGGGACGGCCATTCCATTTTTTATATAGCTCTGTTACCCTCAGATACAACAACTTAAGCAGTGCATTCTCATTGGGAAATGCTCCTTTTTTGGTTACTTTACGAAAGCTTGCATTGACACTTTCTACCGCATTTGTGGTATATAGGATTTTTCTTACGGCACTTCCATATCGAAATAGCTGGGCTACATGCTGCCAGTTGCGTACCCATACGTCTACGGCACCCGGGTATTGACTCCATGCCTGCTTAAAACGTTCAAATTCAGATTCTGCCGCTTTCAGACTGGCCGCACCGTAGACCTTTTTCAACTGGGCTGTAAAACGTTTATAGTCTTTATTTGGAACATATTTTATGGCATTGCGGATAAGATGGACAATACATCTTTGAACCGCTACATTGGGGAAAATTGCTTTTGCTCCCTCCTCAAGTCCGCTTACACCATCCATAGAAAGAAACAGCACATCTTCCACGCCCCGATTCTTAATCTCATCAAAAATCTGCATCCATTGATGCTTACTTTCTGATTCACTAAGCCAAAGACCAAGAATATCTTTCTGTCCATCCACATCATAGCCCAGAATTACATAAACGGCATAATTCTTTGTCTCATAGTCTTTACGAATCGTTACGTACAAACAATCCACAAATAAGAACGTATAAAATTTCTTCAGAGGACGGTTCTGCCATTCTTCAAGCTGTTCCAGGACGCTGTCTGTAATTTCAGAGATAGTTTCGTGGGAGATATCAAATCCATAAATATCTTCGATCGTATCCGCAATATCCCGCTGGCTCATTCCTTTTGCATACATAGCCAGAACTTTATCTTCGATAGCGGAAACATCTCTTTTTCTTTTTGGCACAATGGTCGGTTCAAAGGTTCCCTCACGGTCACGTGGAACTTCAACAGGGACATCTCCAACCGTTGTTTTTAAAGTCTTTTTGGTATAACCGTTTCTTCTGTTTAAAGTTTCCTTTTCTCCACGCTCATTGCTGGAATAACCTAAATGGCTGTTCATTTCTCCTTGAAGCATTGCTTCAAACATAGGACCAAAAATATCTTTTAAAGCATCCTGCATATCTTCTACGCTTTTAGGCTGGTATTGCTCGAGAATTGCTCTCGCCAGCTGTTGATTGGGATTTAAATCTTTTTTCTTTCTTGCCATACTGAGTGTGTTCATCCTTTGCTAATCCTTTCCTGATATCTTAACACACTCTGTGAAACGAACAAAGTGCGTAAGTTTTGAAATTTTCTTTTCTTAACTTACACACTTTATTTTACACTCTCTAGTACTATTGCAAAATACAGGTTAAAGCGCTGTTACCAATGCATTACCCGTAGTTCCCGCCAGTTAATTCCTTCTACATTCTGGAATACTCATCCTCCGTTGGGGCGTATGGTATTTCTTCTGGACATTTGATTTTAAAATGTTTGTATATGTCTTTCATCTTTTTTATCGGCTCACTTGTAATTAGTGTGCCTGGGTATACAAGCGCCCCCTGGTGGCTGAGAATTGAAAATACTTCGGATGTAGAGAGCTTTGTTTTAAGCAGGCAGTCTTGTGATGGCTGCGATTTCAGATATGCCGGCACCCAAGCCGGTCCTTCAGCAGCCATGCTGTCCAAAACTGGATCCATATAAATCACTGATCGATCAGTGGCTTATGGACGACAAAAAGGCCCCACGCAAGCGGCGGCACACCGCTAAACGGGTGTATGTACGCCTGACAAATGAAACGGAGGATTTTGAATGCTCTTACCGGCTGGTGGCTGACTATGTCAAAAAAAGAAAAAGCAATTGTACCTTGAAAACAAAGACAAAGGGAAAATCCCCCTCAACCATTACCCGGGTGAGGCACAGTGTGACTTCGGTTCTGCCGATTTTTATGAGAATGGTACAAAGCATTCCGGCAAATACCTTGTGCTCTCATTTCCATACAGCAATCAGGGATTTCATCAGTTGCTTTATGGGGAAAACATGGAATGTCTGCTGGAATCACTGGATGCCATCTTCCGCCATATAGGAGGCGTGCCGGGGGAAGTCTGGTTCGATAATACTTCCACCATTGTCACTGAGATCATCAAAGGCGGCGGGCGGGAACTGACCGAGCGGTTTATCCGGTTCCGTGAACACTATGGTTTCAAAGCGGTCTTCTGCAATCCTGCATCCAGATGGGAAAAAGGCAATATCGAGAATAAGGTCGGATACAGCCGCCGCAACTTTCTGGTTCCCATCCCCGGTTTCCCGCACTCGCTGACTATAATGGAAACGCATTAAAGGAGAGCGATCTGGATGGAGACCGTGAGCACTACCGGCATGACTGTACAATACAGGCGCTGTTCAGCAAAGACCGGCATTCCTTTCTGGCATTGCCAGCCATTCCTTTTGAATTGGCCGGCATGAAGACAATTACCACGAATGGCTGGGGAAAGTTTACCCTGTACAAAGGAAAGCATGAATATTCAGTATCTCCCAAACACACGAATGCTGTGGTGACATTAAAGCTGTCCTCTGCGACAGTAACGGTGCTGGATGAAAACCTGCGTGAGATCATTACCCACAAGCGTCTTTATGGAGACCAAAAACAGGAAAGTATGGAATGGATCCCATATCTGAGTTATATCAGCCGCCCTCCCCGTTCCCTCATGAACACAGGCATTTATGAAATGATGCCATCCGGGATGCGGAATTATCTAAGTGATTGTCATGGGACAGACCGCGGAAAGATCCTTAAAGTCATCGCAGAGCTGACCAGACGCACCGGATTTGACAGTGCAGTACAAACGGTAGACCAGGCAACTGATGCGGACAGTCTTCAGAATCTTTATCGCAGGATTTATGCGGATGTTCCGGAACTCCCACCTATGATTATACACGGCACAGTCCCGCACTTGGAACAGATGACTGCTGACCTTGAGTCGTATGACCGCTGTCTGCTGGGAGGAGGTGTGGCTTCCAATGGCTGATTATCATAAAGAAATACTTGAATGCTGTAAAAAGCTGAGGCTGTCTTCCAACCTTGCCGACCGTTCCATCATGATGGAACGGGAATCCCACCAGGAATACCTGTATCGTCTGTTGGATTCAGAAATTTCTGCTATGCTGACAAGTTTGCCATTCTTACGAATGGACTTGGCATTATCCGCCACATTACTTTTTTGGATGATGCTTTCAAACAGGCACATCCTGAAATGCCGGTAGAAAAAAAATCTGATTCTCCTGATGAAGATAAATCCATTGGCGATTCCTCCTCCTTAAAGCCGGTACTTTCTGACTTTTTTACCCTGCATCCACATTTCCAGCCGGACACCTTTCTGGGGAATTCCGCCTTTGATACCATTGATACCTATGGATTTCTTAAACATGAATTCCATTTTTCCAGGGCTCTAATTCCTTATAATCCCCGGAATGAAAGTAGCCTTGAAAAAGTCGGGTACAATCTTTATGGCTATCCCACTTGCCCAAAAGACCCCTCTTTAGATATGAAATATCTTGGGCATTGTCATGAAAAAGGGCGGGCTGACCGCGATAAATGGGGCTGTCCTAAGGTCCACATGGTAAAAGGGCAGTGGGTCTGCGACTGTAAAGAGCCTTGCAGCACTGCTAAGAAAGGCCGGACCACCTATACCTACGAAAACATGGATTTCCGCATGTTTCCAGGAATCCAAAGGGATACGGACGAATGGATCTCCCTTTATAAAATCAGGACGATTGTGGAACGGGCAATCAACCACTTTAAAATCAATATGTGTGTTGCCGGGTGCAGGACGCGGAATCACGCCACTACCAAGGCAGACGTATTTCTGGCCGGAATTGCCAGACAGCTTACGGTAATCGTCGCATACCGTATGAATTGTCCACAATACATCAGAAGCCTCAACCCCTTAGCTGCCTGAAAAAGTATTTATTTGTCATACTACTTTGTTGGGCTTATTATCATACGCCCAAAATCTTATATTTTATGTCAATTCAGAAATTTGTCTGAATCGTGACCTTGATTCCCCGGCCGTTTCTGTAGATAACTATCTACAGAAACGAAAAAAGCATTTAACAATTACCTAAAGTGTATGTGCTATTACCATTATTATAGAACGCTAAACAACAGGTTAGTATTCTGTGGCAAGTGATCTGTTCTATTGCAAAGGCTTTTCTATTTCAATGTAAAAAGTGGTCAAAATAGCCATGAAAAATAGTCATCATTATAGTAGTTAATGATATAATGACATGTGGTACTGTTAATGCAAAATGTATCCTGATTGTGCAAAGTGCATTGACTAATTGTCTTTTGTTAATTAAAATTAGACAAATAATAAATGCATAAAAGTAGTAGTTGGGATTTTGATTTTATAGAAAATTGTAGGTGTATGAAGTATGGATAGTAAGACAGTGTTATTAAATTATATAAATGATTTTGGCATAATCGCATGTAATAAAGATGATATTATACAATCTATTAATGATATTGGCTCGTCATGGCAAGATGCAGTTTTATTAATAAATGAAAAGGAGATTTTTTATTCAAAGATCTATAAGAAAAAAACTGTTTATATATCCAAATATTTATATTCTTTATTGAAAAAAACATGGACACAAAAAAAAATAAGTGAAAATGCAAGATTGATATATAAAATTTTAGAAAATAATCCACCTCAGAGTACCGAAATGCTTAGATTAGTAAGTGGCTTAAAAAAAGAGGATTTTAATAAAGCTCAAATAGAGTTATTGGAAAAATTGTATATAACAGCTGCTTCTAGTTACAGGTCAATAAATGAAAATTGGTCATCATTTCTCTATACTACAAGCATTAAATGGGAGCAATGTACAAAGATATATTATACAAATTATACAAAAGAGAAAGCCCAAAAAGAGATTTTTATATTATTAGAAAAAACAATGAGGAAAACAGATGTAGAAAAAATATTACGAAATATATTATAGGAGGTTTTATGAAATTATTTACTGTTCCTGCTGATTTTAGAGAATCCACTTTAGAAAAGTATGAGGAGTTTAACAAAAATTATCCTAAGGCTAAAGTAGTAGAAACTTATGGGCAGATGGTAGAGGGGAAATTAGTTCAATCAGGAAGAATGTGCGAATCTTTACCCCAAGTAGGATTAAAAGAGCTTGAATACTATGTTACATGCTCACAAAAAAAAGGTATAGGGTTTAATTACACTTTTAATGCCTCTTGTATGTCAAATTATGAGGGAACAGCAGAAGGTCTTCATGAAATAAAAATTTTGGTAAAAACTTTGTGGAATATGGGGATTGATACTTTTACAGTGGCATTGCCAGAGATTATGGAAATTATAAAATATACATTACCCCAAAGTAAAATAGTAGTATCTACAATTTGCGAAGTGAATTCAATACAAAAGATTTATTTATATAAAAATATGGGGGTAGACAGAATTGTTGTAGATGCTGATATAAATAGAGATCTAAAATTATTAGAGAAAATGGCAGAGGTATTTGGAAGTAGAATAGAAATCATAGTTAACAATTTGTGCTATCAGAATTGCGGATATAAAATGTTTCATTATAATCATGATTCGCATTATATAAATGAAAAAAATGGGAGTATTTATTATACATCAAGATGTGCAATGCAAAAATATAGTAAAAAGGAAAATGTATTAAAGTTAAATTGGATAAGACCAGAGGATATTCATTTATTTGAAAATATAGGAATAAGTTTTTATAAGTTACAGGGACGTCCGTCAGTTCTTCATGGGATGCCATGGAAAGCAATACAGGCTTATGCGGAAGAAAATTATGATGGGAATTTATGTGATGTATTAACTCTTTTTTCACCATCTCCATATTCAACATTTATTGATAACAAAAAGTTGGAGGGGTTTTTGGAGGGGTATTGCACAAATACATCGGTTCATAATATTGATTGTTTAAATTGTTCACATTGTTCGACATATGCAGAAAAAAGTGTAACTGAATCTGCATATAATAAAACACTGGTGGATATGTTTAAAAACATAAATATATTTGGAGAGGCATAATATGCTAAATTATGATGAATGTGTTGCTCTTAAGGAGTTTATGGCATGTTTAGATATTAAAACAGAATGTTATCTGGAATCCAATAAAACAACTCGTATTAGAATTCGAAACAATAGCATTGAAGATATAAGTAAATCTAGTATTACTGGTGGACAAATCAGATACTATTCAAATAAGCAAAGAATGAAGAGGATATTTAGTTCTCCTCAAGACATTAAAAAAATATATAAAGATATAATCCATGAAGAAAAATATTTAGGACCATACGACAAAGATAAACTAGACAAGAATTGTTTATGCAAATTTATTGGGGAAGATTTACGTATTGATATAGATGAAATAATGACTTTGCTACAAAGTATAAATAAAAATATTTTAGACTTGCCTCAAATTAAAGGCTCATTAATTTCATATGGAAGCTCATTGAAAACTACAGTTTTTCTTAGTTCTGATGGTAGTGTAATTATGCAACAAAAAAAAGATATAATAACAAATTTTGCGGGAATAGTTGATGATGGATATAAAATAATTACATATCCAATTAGTATAGGTAGTGGAATCGGGTATGATTTTTTATATGATGCTCAAGAATTGATAATTAAACCTTTGCTTAAAATGTCAACTTTTAGCGAAAAAAAAAATATTAATTCGGGTGATTATCCAATAATTTTAGATCCTATTGTAAGCGGCTCTTTGATTCATGAGGTTCTAGGGCATTTGTTAGAAGCTGATAATTTTTTTGAATATAAAGAATTGCTTAGTGAACTTAAGATAGGAGAAAAAATTGCATCATCTAAGTTAACTGTTCATGATTGCCCTAAAATAGAAGGTCTTAGAGGGAGTTACTATTATGATGATGAAGGTGAACTATCTAAAGATACGATTTTAGTTAAAGAAGGATATTTAAAAAGCTATATGCATTCTAAAGATACTGCCTATAAATATAATGGAGAGTCAACCGGAAATGCGAGAGCGTTGAATTATCGTTTTGCTCCTATAGTTAGAATGAGTAATATATATGTTGAACCAGGAGCGTCAACATTTGATGAGATGGTGGCTAATGTAAAGTATGGAATTTTAATTAAGGGATTAAAGGGGGCGAGTACAGATATAAAAAAGTTTACAATTATTCCTAGAGAATCTTATTTAATAGAAAATGGAAGGATTTCTGGTCGCTGCAAGGATGTTTTCCTATATGGAGATATAGGTATACTGAAAAACATAACTATGGTCGGAAATAAAACTGAAATAACACAAGGGTATTCTTGTAATAAGTATTCTCAAAGAGGATTGCCAGTATCGTATATATCTCCATACTTTTTTATTGAAAAAGGTCATATAGAGGTGATTGAATGAGGACCAATGCAGAAAATTTATTAAGTAAAGTTGAAAAAAAATATAATGGTGATATTTTTGCTTCTAACCGTAATGAAAGCTGCTATGTTTTTGAAAAATACAGTGTAATTTCACAAGAAAGAATTCAATCTGATCAAATGGCTTTAAGGATAGTAGGAGATAACAATATTGGATATTCAACTGCTTCAGGATATTATGATTCTGATGAGATGCTAAATAACGCTCTTAAAACTTTTAAGTATAATACGGAACAATGTAAAATGGAAGATTATAATTGCTGTTTTACAAAAACAGTAGTACAAATATATGATTCGCAAATTGAAAATATAGATTATTTATTTATCCAAAATGTGAAAAAAAAATTAGAGAAATTATTACTTACGTTACCGCGTTTTCGGTGTCAAATACAATGTATTGTAGATGAAATTTTTTATTATAAATTTTTCTGTGAAAAAAAAGGATATGATTATAATTATAAAAAGACTATCCTTAAAGTACAATTTGAGGCCTTTTCGGAAAATAATGATCTACTTTTTTATTATAGAGATGGTAAATGTAAATTATATGATTTTGTGGATAAAATTTCTTCTAAGGTGTCTCTACAACAAAATTTACCGTATCATCAGATACGAGAGTTAAACTTAAAAAATGTGTTTTTTTCACCACTTGCAGTTTATTGCATAGCAAAGAATTATCTCGGTATGTCGCTTAATGGGAAGTTGACTATGAAGCAATTAAATAGTCAATTGTTTGGTCGTAATGTAAATATTTTAGACTGCGGAATTACAGATTGGCAGATAGGAAGTCAGCCGTTTGATGATGAGGGCGTCATGTGTAGAACTACTAAATTAGTTCAAGATGGTAAGATTAATGAATTTTATTCGGATATACTGACTGCACAAAAAAGAAAGACTCGAAGTAGTGGTAATGGTAAACGTGGTTGGTGTACACCTCCAGCTCCTTTTTACAATAATTTAATAATTTTGTCATCGTTGGAACATCAAAATTTATTGGATAATACCCAAGAAGGATATTATATAGATTTTCTCGAAGATAATGGTACTAGTGACAATATCAATGGAATTTTTCGAGGAAAAGTTATCATTAGTTACATGATTAGGCAGGGAAAGCTCTTGGAAAGATTAGGTGAATATAGTTTACAAATAAATATAGATAAAATGTTACAAAATGCTCAGTTTACTAATCCGGGGGAGTGGATAGCAGGAGATTTTTATTCACCAACTATTTTTTTGAATGAAGTTAATTTATGGGAGGTTTGATTATGAGAGTAAATTTTGAAGACATTTTTGAGTTCCCAATAACAATTTCCTGGGAGCTTACAGCAAACTGTAATTATAGGTGTATTCATTGTCGAATGGATGATGACCGTTGTTATGATTATTCGAATGAGTTAAGTATAATTGAGATTAAAAAAATTCTTATAGAGTTGCAACAATTGGGAATTCAACAAATAAATTATAGTGGAGGGGAGCCATTTTGCAGAAGTGATTTCTTGGAAATTCTAAAGTATACATCGGACTTGGGTTTTAAAATAGGAATTACCTCAAATGGTTCGTTTATTGATTCTTTTATGGCAGAGAAATTGTGCCTTATAGAGAATATAGACTTAGTTCAAATTAGTTTAGATGGCTGTGATAATAAAACTCATGATTTTATAAGGGGTGTATCTGGAGCTTACGAAGGAGCCATAGATGCAATAAAGAATTTAAAAAAATTTGGAATACGCACTGGTGCTGTAGCTACAGTCATGAACTGTAATAAAGAACAGATTGAAGGTATTCTTCATTTGTTATTGGAGTTAGGTGTAGATACGTTTGGGGCAAGGCGTTTTATGCCAGTTGGACATGGTAGTACATATATAAAAAATTTAGTAGTATCAAAAGAAGATTATTATGCACATTGTATAAAATGGTCTGAGTATATACAAAAGTTTGGAGATAAAATACAGCTTTATATTGAAGAGCCGTTAATGGGAATTTTAGAAAACGATTTACCAGATTCATGGATCTTCAGTGGGTGTATAGGAGGTACTACATATGGAGCTATAATGGCAGAAGGAGAAGTTCGCCCGTGTATATTTTTGCCGGTAACCTTAGGTAACTTGAGAGAAAAAAGTTTTAGTGAAATATGGTCCAGAAATGAAACAAATGATTCATTTAAAAAAAAGCATTTGAAAGGAGAGTGCGCACAATGTTCTGCTAAAACTGTTTGTGGTGGTTGCCGAGCAATGGCATATCTACAGACAGGTGACATTAATGCTACGGATCCTTTGTGCTTTAAAGATTTGTGCAAAGATTTATAGATTAGAGGGGAATTTATAAATTTTGCTAATAGATTTCAGGAGGTATCAATATGGGTAATTATGATGAGATAAAAGATGTAATTGCAACTCCTTGGGAAGATGCACGTTCTATCAATGAAAGTTATTCATCAGATAGTGACCTTGAGCTTTACTGTGACTATTTGGGAAAAATGCGGCAAATGGTTTGGAATGTAATTTAAGAAAAATTAAGCAGTATTAGTATTTAATGGAGTCCCCTCCTCCATTAATACACTAATATACGAGGAGGATAGGAATGAAGATAGAAAATAATAAACCTATAGAGCTATTTCCATTTTATGTTGATTTCGCAATAACATATGGGTGTAATGCCAGGTGTCAACATTGTTCTATTAATGCCGACTTTAATGCTTTTGGGAATAGTGGTGATATGGATTTTAAAATGATATGCAGTATAATTGATCAGCTAAAAAATATGGGGGTTGTTTTTATTGGATTAACGGGGGGAGAGGCGATAACTAGGGTTGATATTTTAGATATTATAGATTATTGCGTAAATAGTAATATTTTGGTTGCTCTTGCTACCAATGCAATTGCATTAAATGAAGAGGTATTACAGAATTTAATTCAGCATCGATTAAATAGTATTTTTATTAGTTTGGATCATTATGATAGAAATATACATAACAAAATCAGAGGTAACTCAGATGCGTATGATGCTGCAATAAATGGCATTGAACTTTGTGTGAAAAACAATTTTCCAGTAACAGTTGGAATTACTCCTATGAGGGACAACTATCAGGACCTTGGTGAAATAATTGACTTCATTGTTGACAGGGACGTAAAAGTAGTGAATGTTTCAAACTATGTCGCTACTGGAAGGGGGAGTCAAAGTCTTGATTTACTACCTATGGAATGGAAGTGTGTTTATGAGCAAGTAAAAAATAGAATGGAAAAGTATACAGATAAAGTAAGAATTCAAGTGCATGATGTAAAAATGCCATTACTTATGCCAGAGTTGGAACCAAAATCTTTGGGAGAATATAAAGGTTGTTTGGCCGGTTACTCACATTGCTATATATTACCAAATGGTGATGTGCATCCATGCGTAATGTTACCAATAAAACTTGGGAATCTTCAAGAAGAAAAATTGTCAGATATACTTATAAAATATCAAAGAGATGGTAATGTGATTGACAAAAATAAACTTTCTGGGAGATGTGGAGATTGTAACTTAAAAAATTCATGTGGTGGTTGCCGTGCTAATGCATATGCATATTACAATGATGCATTAGGACAAGATCCCCATTGCTGGTTATGTTCAGGGAAAAGTCATGATTAAACATAAGGTGTTATATAATAGAAATTTTAGATTGTTAACATTTGGGCAAATGATTTCTACTTTTGGCGACACACTGTATTTGGTGGCTATGTTATGGATTGCAGCAGAAATAACTGATTCAAATACAAAACTAAGTTTCATTAGTGTCTGCGATACCCTTCCTGCCATATTTCTTGGTTTTTTTTCTGGAGTTATTGTAGATAGAAATTCTAAAAAGAAAATCATGATAATTGCCGATTTTGCAAGGTGCGTATTGATTTTTGGATTTAGTTTAGTTTTTGCATTTGGAAAAGTTAATATTTATTATATTTTTATTTTAACATTACTTATTGCTTTCTTTCAAGGACTTTATAATCCTGCACAATTTTCAATAACTCCTAAAATTGTCGAACAATGCGATTTAAAAGATGCAAATTCTATATCGACATTTATACTTAATATTATAACCATAATTGGTAATTCCGTATGTGGGTTTGCATTTAAGTATTTAGGGGGATTATGGACATTATGGGTAAATTGTTTTTCTTTTATCCTATCAGCATTATCTACAAAAAAAATTCAATATGTAGAAATAATTGAAAAAGAAGAGGTGGAAGAAACAAATATTCTGAAAGATAGCTTTAGTGCAGTAAAATACCTGCTAGGAAAACAGAATTTATTATTACTTTTGTTTTTGAGTTTGACGCTTAATTTAGTTTCAGGATCATTTTATTGTTTACCGCTTTTTATAAAGAATTCACTCAACCAAGATATTGCTATATATGGTATTGTTGAAGCATTTGGTGCAGCAGGTATGTTGTTGGGAGCATTGATTGTTATAAAAATAGTAAACAGTCATTATTATAAAATTATGATCCTAGCAGGAGTTTTTGAGTGTGTATGTTTTATTGGTATAGCGTTGAGTTCAAGTCCTTTAAGTGTCTTCTTGCTAAGATTCATTTTGGGGTGTAATAATGCTATTTTTAATGTTATGTTTGCTACATTATTTCAGCAGGAAGTTGATGATATATACCGCGGACGTATATATGCCATAAGTTTTATGGTATCAACAATAAGTCTTCCAATATCTGCGCTCTTAAGTGGAAGAGTAGCCGATATTGTTAGTATTAGGTTTTCGTGGCTGTTTTTTGGGGTAATGGCGCTTCTGCTTTGTGGCCTCAACTATTGTATTTCTCTTAAGGGAGGAGCATCAAATGTTAAAAATAATTGAAGATTTTGAGTATCCGATTTACATAACATTTTGTATTACCTCTATTTGTAATTCAAAATGTAAACATTGCTCTAGTTCGGTGGCTGGTAAAGAGGATATATCTACAGAAAAAATAATTGAAGTTTTAAAAGACCTTAAAAAATGTGGCGTATTTAATTTAGCTTTATCTGGAGGAGAGCCTTTACTTCATCCTGATTTTGATTTAATAGCACAAACTGCAGTAGATTTAGGATTGTCTACTGGTGTTGGAACAAATGGTATAGTGATTTGTGAAGAAGTAATAGAAAAAATAAAGCAATTTAAATTGGATCGAGTACAGATTAGTTTGGATGGAAGTAATGCACAAACACATGATACTTTTAGGGGTGTACAAGGCATGTTTAAAGAGTCTATACGGGCTATAGAAATGTTAGTGAAAAGTGGTATAAAAACTAATGTTTGTATGACGCCAACAAGACTTAACTATAAGGAATTAGAGGAAGTTATAGATATGTCATATAATCTGGGGGTTAATGGATTTAATTTATCTCAATTTGTTCCAATGGGTAAGGGAATGGAAGAGTTAGATTTAAATGTAGATGAATGGAAAAATGTTATGGAGATATGGTATACAAAAAAGCAAAAGTATTTGGGAAGCATGAAGTTTACATCACATGAAGCACAGTTGGTAACAATAGATAAAAGCTATGAAGATATGGCTGGTTTTAGAGGTTGCCAGGCTGGCATTGGCAATGGCTGTATACTATCCGATGGAACTGTATTACCTTGCGTAATGTTATATGAGCCATTGGGAAATGTTAATAATGCTTTATTTTCTGAAATCTGGAAAAATAGTAATGTGGTGAAAGATTTAAAAAATAGAAACAAGTTACTTGGAAAGTGTGAAAGGTGTAAACACATAATGAAATGTGGTGGCTGTAGAGCTGTTGCATTAAGTAAAGGCGGAAATATATTTGCAAGCGATCCACGGTGTTGGGTAGAATAGGAGGGTGACATGGAAAAATTAGTTAAGGTGGCTCCAGATCTTAAATGGAGAACAGATTATAATTTTATTACAATTTACAATTTTAAAACAGATGATTTATTTAAAGCTCCTTTTATTGCGAATGATATACTAAAGTTAGCGGATGGGAATCATACAGTTGATGAAATTATCAATTATCTTTTTAAAGAAAATAAAGTAACACAATCTGATGCAAACAGATACAAGTTAATAGAATATATTAACGATTTAATTCAAAGAGATATTCTCTTTATAGTAAATTAGGTTTTGAATATAGTTTACAGCCTATATTTTTAACGGATGGTAAAATTAGGAGCCATAAATATGGTTCCTAATTTTATAACTAGTTGGAATAAGATCCCTTTAAGCACTAGAGGGCCACTATCATAGATAAATAAAGGATTGATAGCCATTATGGACAGACTTATGTTATCATACTCATTTAATTGTTCACCGAAAAATCAATAATTTAGGGATTAACATTATAGGATGAATAGTCTCTTCTCTTAGTGTGACTTTTTCGAAAGGGGTATACTAAATTACCGAAGGAATTGTACTAAGTGAACGGAATATTCATAGAAGGGAGTAAAAATGTTTAACCCATTTTTAGGAAAGCGTTATAATGTTTCAAATACACTAGAAAAATATACAAGTATACTAAAAATCGAGAAGCTGGGGGACTGCCTTTATGCTACTGCCTCAAAATCTATTGCAGATGGAAAAGTAATTGCTTGGTTTCAAGATGGGAGTGAGTGTGGACCTCGTGCGTTAGGAAATAGAAGTATATTGGCCGATCCAAGACGAAAAGATATGAAAGATATATTAAATAATAAAGTGAAGCATAGAGAAAATTTTCGTCCATTCGCGCCGGCAGTTTTAAGTGAGTTTCAGAGAATGTATTTCAAATTGAATATATCTACTCCTTATATGTTAATGGTAGCGGATGTGGTTGACGTATACAAAGATAAAATTCCATCAGTCGTACATGTTGATGGTACAGCACGTTTACAGACTGTTGAACGTGAATTGATGCCAAAGTTTCACAAGCTAATAACTGAATTTTATAATATTACAGGAATTCCCATGGTAATAAATACATCTTTTAATATTAAAGGAGAAGCTATTGTAGAAACTCCTGAGCAGGCTATTAATTGTTTTCTCCAAACTCAAATTGACGAATTATTTATAGATGATTTTATTATAAGAAAATGAGGTGAATTTATGTATATTTTGGGACTAGGAGGCTCAGGCCATGATTTTTCAGCTTGCTTATGTAATGACACTGGTATTTTAGGATATATTGAGGACGAGCGAATTACAAGAATAAAGCATTCATTTATTTTAGGTAATGAAAAAAAAATAAGTGAAATGAGTTCTGTTTGGTATCTACTTAATCAGTATAATTTGGGAATATCAGATATATCAAGAATTTATACTAATGATTTGCTAAATGCGGTATTTTATAGAAATCATATTTCTGATTGTGAGATCCAGAAAATAAGGCATCATCTTGCTCATGCAGCGAGTACGTATTATCCATCAGAGTTTCAAGAATCAGCTATTTTAGTAGTTGATGGGGCTGGAGGAGAATGGAAAAATGAACAATGTGAAACCATTTCGTTTTGGTATGGTAAAGACAAGAGGATACAAAATGTAAAAACTTTTGGTGGTAAGGCTGTATCGTTTAACACATACTTTGACTTGAGTATGCCATTCACAAACTCCATAGGAGGTTTTTATAGAGTAGTAACCAATTTACTAGGGTTTGGTTTATTTGATGAAGGAAAAATAATGGGTCTAGCATCATATGGTACAGATAGGTATTGGCCGTTATTTTTACCTTTATTTGACATTTCTGATGAAGGCGCGTTTGTTTTTAATGAGGAGTCATTTAGAAAACTTATTAATATATCATATTCAGTAAAAACTTTTCAAGATAAGGCAGATTTTGCATTTTCTGCACAGAAAGTAACCAGCATTGCGGTTGTATCAGCAGCTAAAGCTTTGAAAAAAATAACTAATTGCAATAATGTCTGTATAGCAGGTGGAGTTGCATTAAATAGTGTCGCAAATTACGCTATATATACCAATAATATCTATAAAAATTTTTTTATTCAACCAGCATCTGGAGATGCTGGCACTGCAATAGGAGCTGCCTTATATGGGTTATACTATGGACAAAAAGATTAAATACACTTAAAGATCGTAAAATTATTTAAATATAGACATTTTTTGATCAGGGTGTGTCAAATAAACTGTGTATCACTTGCAGATTATTCAACACACCCCTTTTTTGAATAGGTATCATTATTATTGACAATATTGCACGTAGATGGAATAAATTGGTAAATAAATTTTGTGAGGTGAAGGGATATGACATCAGGCTTTAATTATCAGAAGGAACTTTCTAAGTGCAGTACCATGGAGGATATCACTGGTCCAAATGGACTTGTCCAACGAATGGTAAAAGATGCGATTGAGCAGATCCTTCAAAGTGAAATTGCAGATTATATCACAAATGAAAAAAGTAAGGGAAATACCCCGAAGCGGAATGGAATATCACCCAAAAAAGTAAAGACTTCTTACGGCAGTATTAACATTGATGTGCCAAGAATCCGGGAAGGGGAATTGGAACCAGAAGTCATTAAAAAGAGGGCTGTCATCGAGGAGGGATTGGAAGCACAAATCATTTCCATGTATGCGAAAGGGATGACGGTGCGTGATATTGTTTCTCATGTCCAGGCGCTTTATGGATTCGAATTATCTCCGGCCTCCGTTTCCAATATAACTGATAAAATCATGGAAGAAGCAAGGGAGTGGTGCAGCCGGACTCTGGATGGTTTTTATCCTGTCGTATTCTTGGATGCGGTGCACTATAAAGTCCGTGAAGAAGGGCGGATCGTCACGAAGGCATCCTATGTCGCACTGGGGATCAACGCGGAAGGCCGAAAAGACATATAGGGGATATGGATTGGTGAAAATGAAGGTGCCAAGTTCTGGCTGAAGGTATGTAATGAACTGAAGAATCGTGGAGTAAAAGATATCCTGATCGCCTGTATCGATGGCCTGCAAGGATTTCCGGATGCGATCAAAACCGTATTTCCTGAAACAAGGATTCAGCTGTGTATTATCCATCAAATCCGGAATACCATGAAATATATAGCCTATAAGGATTCCAAGGCTTTTATGAAGGATTTGAAGCGGGTATACGGAGCCGAGAGTGAGGAGATCGCATACATGAATCTGGAGGCGATGAAGGACAGCTGGAAGAAGTATAGGAGAGTGTAAAATAAAGTGTGTAAGTTAAGAAAAGAAAATTTCAAAACTTACGCACTTTGTTCGTTTCACAGAGTGTGTTAAGATATCAGGAAAGGATTAGCAAAGGATGAACACACTCAGTATGGCAAGAAAGAAAAAAGATTTAAATCCCAATCAACAGCTGGCGAGAGCAATTCTCGAGCAATACCAGCCTAAAAGCGTAGAAGATATGCAGGATGCTTTAAAAGATATTTTTGGTCCTATGTTTGAAGCAATGCTTCAAGGAGAAATGAACAGCCATTTAGGTTATTCCAGCAATGAGCGTGGAGAAAAGGAAACTTTAAACAGAAGAAACGGTTATACCAAAAAGACTTTAAAAACAACGGTTGGAGATGTCCCTGTTGAAGTTCCACGTGACCGTGAGGGAACCTTTGAACCGACCATTGTGCCAAAAAGAAAAAGAGATGTTTCCGCTATCGAAGATAAAGTTCTGGCTATGTATGCAAAAGGAATGAGCCAGCGGGATATTGCGGATACGATCGAAGATATTTATGGATTTGATATCTCCCACGAAACTATCTCTGAAATTACAGACAGCGTCCTGGAACAGCTTGAAGAATGGCAGAACCGTCCTCTGAAGAAATTTTATACGTTCTTATTTGTGGATTGTTTGTACGTAACGATTCGTAAAGACTATGAGACAAAGAATTATGCCGTTTATGTAATTCTGGGCTATGATGTGGATGGACAGAAAGATATTCTTGGTCTTTGGCTTAGTGAATCAGAAAGTAAGCATCAATGGATGCAGATTTTTGATGAGATTAAGAATCGGGGCGTGGAAGATGTGCTGTTTCTTTCTATGGATGGTGTAAGCGGACTTGAGGAGGGAGCAAAAGCAATTTTCCCCAATGTAGCGGTTCAAAGATGTATTGTCCATCTTATCCGCAATGCCATAAAATATGTTCCAAATAAAGACTATAAACGTTTTACAGCCCAGTTGAAAAAGGTCTACGGTGCGGCCAGTCTGAAAGCGGCAGAATCTGAATTTGAACGTTTTAAGCAGGCATGGAGTCAATACCCGGGTGCCGTAGACGTATGGGTACGCAACTGGCAGCATGTAGCCCAGCTATTTCGATATGGAAGTGCCGTAAGAAAAATCCTATATACCACAAATGCGGTAGAAAGTGTCAATGCAAGCTTTCGTAAAGTAACCAAAAAAGGAGCATTTCCCAATGAGAATGCACTGCTTAAGTTGTTGTATCTGAGGGTAACAGAGCTATATAAAAAATGGAATGGCCGTCCCCTGAACAATTGGGCTCTTGTCCGCAATCAGTTAGACATGGACGAAAACCTTCAGGAAAGAATCCGGAAATATGAAAATGGAGGATTCTAACGGGTTATTGGCATGATACCCTATTAGAAATATTCCCAAAACACTTTAACAAAGTATCATTCAAAAGCGTCGGATGATACAAATGGGGAGGTTCCCCTCCCCAAAAAATTTTCTTAAAACTTACACAAAAAACTTGACAAACCCAGTTCCATTTTTCGACACTTCATGACTTGGTTTTAGCTATGTTAGCATGACAAACTTTTTCAAAATACGATATTTGCTTATATGAATAGTATTGCCATCTTTCGGCAATACTATTCTATTTTTTCCTTTATTTTTTCTTCATTTATGATGGCATCATTTGAACCGAATACGATGTTTTGTTGATAGATTTTTTGAATTTCCCATTCATTGTAAAATCCAAATAGCATTTCCAGAATTACCTCAAACTGCTCCTCACTCAACGACACTCCATCATACTCCATAACCCGATATGCTACACACGCGTATGCTGTTGCTGCATCATGTGTCATACCCCCGCCTCCTTTAACGCAATCCTCTTATTGATAGTTATTACCATAGCTACAGGCTTTATTCTATACAATCCTGAATAAAGCCTGTAGCTACGGTACAACAAGAGGATGGAGGGGGACTGATCCCTGTGCAATCCACTACCTAGATTGATCTTTCTCTCAGGCGATGGTTGCCCTATTCTGGCTCTTTTTTCGGATCACAGGCAGTTCATAATCCAGAAAGCGCCGGGCAAACCTGTCGATAAGTTCCAGCAGGGAATTAGGGCATCCTTCCTGGTATAGGCTCATGGCCCTGTATCCAGCAGATGCTCGGCCACGAAAACATTTCTCCCCCTCCGGGTTCTATGCCTTTGTTACGCTGGACACACTGGCGAAAGCATTGGAACAGACCAATCCTGATAAGGAGAACAGCAAAAAGGACTGGAAAGACACGAAAATAGCGGAAGCGCTATACCGTTTGTAAAAAACTATACCGATATTTTTCTGAAAGTCCCATACAGGTGATGGGACTTCTGGAAATGTCGGTATAGTTTTTTTGTCGTTATAAGTTGTATAGATGAGGCGGCGGATCAGTGGTATGTGGAGAAGTTTTCCCATTTCATCTGCCAGTTCTCAATGATCGCAATACTTGGGTTTGTCAAGTTTTTTGTGTAAGTTTTAAGAAAATTTTTTGGGGAGGGGAACCTCCCCATTTGTATCATCCGACGCTTTTGAATGATACTTTGTTAAAGTGTTTTGGGAATATTTCTAATAGGGTATCATGCCAATAACCCGTTAGAATCCTCCATTTTCATATTTCCGGATTCTTTCCTGAAGGTTTTCGTCCATGTCTAACTGATTGCGGACAAGAGCCCAATTGTTCAGGGGACGGCCATTCCATTTTTTATATAGCTCTGTTACCCTCAGATACAACAACTTAAGCAGTGCATTCTCATTGGGAAATGCTCCTTTTTTGGTTACTTTACGAAAGCTTGCATTGACACTTTCTACCGCATTTGTGGTATATAGGATTTTTCTTACGGCACTTCCATATCGAAATAGCTGGGCTACATGCTGCCAGTTGCGTACCCATACGTCTACGGCACCCGGGTATTGACTCCATGCCTGCTTAAAACGTTCAAATTCAGATTCTGCCGCTTTCAGACTGGCCGCACCGTAGACCTTTTTCAACTGGGCTGTAAAACGTTTATAGTCTTTATTTGGAACATATTTTATGGCATTGCGGATAAGATGGACAATACATCTTTGAACCGCTACATTGGGGAAAATTGCTTTTGCTCCCTCCTCAAGTCCGCTTACACCATCCATAGAAAGAAACAGCACATCTTCCACGCCCCGATTCTTAATCTCATCAAAAATCTGCATCCATTGATGCTTACTTTCTGATTCACTAAGCCAAAGACCAAGAATATCTTTCTGTCCATCCACATCATAGCCCAGAATTACATAAACGGCATAATTCTTTGTCTCATAGTCTTTACGAATCGTTACGTACAAACAATCCACAAATAAGAACGTATAAAATTTCTTCAGAGGACGGTTCTGCCATTCTTCAAGCTGTTCCAGGACGCTGTCTGTAATTTCAGAGATAGTTTCGTGGGAGATATCAAATCCATAAATATCTTCGATCGTATCCGCAATATCCCGCTGGCTCATTCCTTTTGCATACATAGCCAGAACTTTATCTTCGATAGCGGAAACATCTCTTTTTCTTTTTGGCACAATGGTCGGTTCAAAGGTTCCCTCACGGTCACGTGGAACTTCAACAGGGACATCTCCAACCGTTGTTTTTAAAGTCTTTTTGGTATAACCGTTTCTTCTGTTTAAAGTTTCCTTTTCTCCACGCTCATTGCTGGAATAACCTAAATGGCTGTTCATTTCTCCTTGAAGCATTGCTTCAAACATAGGACCAAAAATATCTTTTAAAGCATCCTGCATATCTTCTACGCTTTTAGGCTGGTATTGCTCGAGAATTGCTCTCGCCAGCTGTTGATTGGGATTTAAATCTTTTTTCTTTCTTGCCATACTGAGTGTGTTCATCCTTTGCTAATCCTTTCCTGATATCTTAACACACTCTGTGAAACGAACAAAGTGCGTAAGTTTTGAAATTTTCTTTTCTTAACTTACACACTTTATTTTACACTCTCATGGAACTGGATACATACCAATTTACGACAATACACAGTTATATAGACAGTCTATCGTCATAATATTAATTCCTTTTTGCTGGGCGCTTTGGCTGATAGCCACCCCATTCAGAGGCTCTTCCCTCTGCACGCTTTGCCGCATTAGATGCAACTTTTGCTAATAATTCAAGCCCTTTTCTCTTCATAAACACCTTCACCTCCATTTTTTTTTGCTAAAACCATAAGTATTGATACTGATATCAGTGTTACTGAAATAACCGCTGATACCACATAGTACCCCTTGAAAGAAGATATTATCATTACCAACAACCAAAAAATAAATGCAATCATACTATAGAAACGAAACTTCCTCTTTTCTTCTGCACAAAGCGGATGATTTTCATTTTCTATAGGAGCCATCTGATAAATACAAAGCCCCTGTAAGACACCTGATATAGCGATTACTGAATTAATATTAATAAAGTGCATAATTCCATAGCTTGACATCATACATAATAAACAGGTTGTACCAAACAAACAAAAACATCTGGTATACGTCTTTGCGTGAAAACCGCCAGAAAAAATTCGCATACTAATAAATACAGCATAAAATAGTAATACCCTAAGAACAGAGTCCATCAAAATACCTATTAATAATACAATCAGCGCATTAGTTATATTAGCCATCGTGATCTGAAAACCGTATTCATAAACTTCTCTGTCAGCCGTTTGTATTATATGCTCGTTCTCAAGCATGTCCGTTAATATAATAGATAATTTACATATCATAAATATTATCCTCCACATTATAGAATATTAATGCCTGGGAAATGAAAAATCAATAGACTTTGCATAATCGGGATAAATTTTGCATAATCAGGATTTTTTCAAACTTTTGTTGGATATTTCAGGTATATAATCTGATTAAATTCCCCATCAGAATCCCAATTCTCATAATATCCATCGTATTTCTCAACAATCCGATGGATGCTTTCCATTCCAAAGCCGTGCAACTCTTTGTTTTTCTTACTCGTTATAAGTTCTGGATTATTTTCAATAACCGGCTCACGAACAGTATTTGTAATGCTACATTGCAAATAGCAGTGGTAGTTTTTAATTTCCAATGAAATCTCTTTTTTGTCACAAAGTGATGCGGCCTCAATCGCGTTGTTTAATAGATTATACAGCAATATACCCAGATCGCTGCTTCTGATTTTGCTAACTTGAGCAAGAACAATACAATTAAATATTATGTCTCTCTCTTTACAGTCAGAATATGCCTTATATAATATGGCATTTAGACTATCGCTGATTGTTACTACTGGCAGTCCCGAATATTTTTTTATATTCTCCTCAAGTTCTCCCAGATATGTGGCAGCCTCCTCATTCTTGCCGGAATTTAAAAGTAGATGGAGAGTTGTATAATGCGCAGCGCTGTCATGTCGCATAATTTGCAGTTCCTTATTTAAATGTTCTATATATTTTACATATTCACTTTGTTTTCCAACTAGTTTATTCGTATATTCTCGTGTGACATCGTCGATATGATATTGACTTAGTTTTTGAAATATTACAAAAACAAGCAACATAATCAGAATTGTGCCAAAAAGAAGCAGCATAGAAACTATGTGTCGAACAACCTTATTATCTGCATGGAGTTCCATAGTAAAAAATCCCAGTATAATCAACAACATGAGAAAACATATTCCAATCAAGACATACCCATCTCTTCTACTGAGATAAAGACTATTCTTTCGTTTTTTCAAGAGCATGCATTGACACAATATAAACTTCAAAATAGTAATTGCCGTCAGCGCCTCAGCCCTTAAGTAAAAATTTGAATTGAGAAGCTGATCTATACTATGATTTGTAATAAGACTAAGGAATTCAAAAATCGGAATCGTTGAGAAAAGGATAATGCAGGCCCATATCATAGCTCCAATTGCATGATCGATTGCATCACCTTTACAAAAGGCATTAGCATAAAGAAATATTATCAGTAAATAGGCAAAACCAAACACCCCTTCAAATATCATGAAAAAATTAAGCATTGTCACTGTAGCAAAGTAGACTAGAATTCCTACGATCATACAAATAACCTTCTTTTTCCCTCTATGTCGAGGCTGACAATACTGGGTAACAAAGTGTATTCCAATAATAGAGGTTGCGATATTGGCTATTAATTCAATTCCTACTGACAAACCTATACTCCTTTGCTAAAATATATTTTTCTAACCGCTGCACGACGTTCTTTACTAAGTGGAATAGTACTCTTATCAGTAAGAGTGACCGTGTCACTGTTGATCGAATATATGTATTTTATATTTACCAAAAAGCTCTTGTGGATTCGGATGAACTGATGTTGCGCTATTTCTTCCTCCAGCTTTTTTAAACTGCCTCCCATTTTGTATGTATTGCTCTCTGTCTTAATCAAAATATCATGGCCATAACTTTCAAAGTAGAAAATATCCTTGTATAAAATTTTAAAGGAATCTGATTTAACTTTTACAATAAAATCCTTTCGCTCATAATATACACGATCCAAATACTTTTTTATTGCCTTTTTTAAATCCGATTCTAATGTCCTTTTTCTAACAAACCAGAAAGCTTCATATTCATAGGTATCAAAAACTAGGTTTTCATGTGAAGAAACAAATATAATGGTTATTTCAGCTTTACTTTTTTGCAGTTCCTTAGCAAGGGAGAAACCATTTATATTAGGCATCTCAATGTCCAGAAATAACAAATCAAAAATTTTCTTTGTTAATCGAGCATAGAAATCCTGGGCTCCCGAGAAGTCCTCGATCTGGATACTTTCTCCAAAGCTCTCCATAACTTTTTCTAATTCTTTTTTAAGACAGGCACGCATATTTAACTCGTCATCACAAATAGCTATTGATATCATACTGTTTTCTTCCTTTGTCCTAAAAATGCAACCATATCGCTGACCGTTTTTTGATCGGCAGCACTCAAAGTTTTTATATTCTCAATTAGGCTATCATACTCTGATGATTTTTTCGGTGCATCACATTCCCTGGCCACCTCTTTTACATCAGATAATCCGAGTAGGTAATCAACCGAAACGTCAAAGTAATTGGAAATTACAATCAAAACTGATGCAGGTACTGTGGTTATATCCTGTTCGTATCTACTGATATTTTGTTGGGTAGTTCCTAATATATCTGCAAGTACTTTTTGTTTCATGCCACGACTATTGCGCAATTCCTTTAATCTGTTCATAGTAACTCTCCTCGTATAATATAATTCTAAGCGACAGTGCATTAGCTTTAACAATTAATACTTGTGTGAAAATATCAATTATACTTGTTTGTGTGATTTTTGAGAAAAGACCAAATACAGTGAAACTCTATCTAACTATATTTTGGTCTTTTTATTTTCTGATATTCTTATTTTTAATTTACACCACAACTCTGAAACAACTGGATGAAACAAGAAAAGATGGACATCATAGAAATAAATAGCAAAATTCCGTTACGAACAGACAATTGCAAAGAAATAAAGGGGCTGACGCACTGCGAGTTAAATAACTCGGGTGTGACAGTCCCCTTTTTATGGCATTGGTACTAGTACAGCATTGCATAAGTTTCGGTGAATATAGCACCTGCTATTTTCACCGAAACTTATGCAATGCTGTACTAGAAATGAAATTTTTCAACCTGTGCGGTTGAATAACGTTATTTTCATTTTTACCCAATTATCTTTCCGATAAGCATGGACACTGTGCTATACCAGTATTCTGCGAAGCACTTTTTGCAAGTGGAACAGAGCGCGAGTCCTGGGGAATGTGAAAATAACGTAAGCGATGAATAATCTACCGTCATTAGTTCTTATAAAGAATCGGTCAGCAAATAAAAAGCATCTATCAGAATGATATCTGCCCTCGGTTTTCCGGTGTTTCTGTTTCCGTATCCATCACCCCACAACAACGTTCCTTTATAAAGTCGCTCCATGGCATCATTGCTTCCACGCCTGCGGGCTCATTTTTGTAGTCCGGCATGTATAGCAGCAGTGTGTAGAGGTCTTGGAACACGTTTAAGTGGTTGACTTTCGCCGTCTCCACGAGGCTGTAGATGATAGCGCTCGATCTTGCTCCATCCACTGTATCATGGAATAGAAAGTTTTTTCGGCCTGTTCCGTAGACTTTTGCACAACGTTCCGCCCTGTTATTGGAGTTATGAAATTAAGTACATAAAACAAATAATGCTGCGGAACAGTCGATTCGGGGTTTCTGTATCGGGTAGAACTGGGTAATGATCGATACAGTTGCCGGTGCCAGATCCAGTGCAATCATCTACAGCATTGCGGAAACCGCAAAGGCAAACAGCCTGAAGCCATACGATTACTTTGAATACCTGCTCACTGAGATACCAAAGCATTTGGATGGCACGGACCGTAACTTTCTGGATGACCTGCTCCCCTGGTCACCGAACCTCCCTGCGAACTGCCGGAAGCCTGGTAAAGATGAGGTGAAATGAAATAAGACTGGAGCAAATCTGTTTCAATCATACAGGTTTGCTCCAGTTTTGTATAGGTACTCGCTATCTACCGTTTACAATTCTTCTGTACAGAAGAATTTAACAGTTTAGAGCAAGTAATATAAAATGCTGATCTCAATTGCCGTGATGAGGTGAGATTGTGTAAAAACAGGGCTGTCACACAACGGTGCGACAGCCCTGTTTTTACACACCTGTTTCTTCTCAAATTATGCCGTTATACAAACGCTCTAATATGATCATTTTAAAAGTTCCTCCTTGCCCTCTATTAACTCTGCCATGAGTTGAGCACCGAGATGGAATGCATACCGGAAACGGTCAAAACTCATCATGCTTTCCATTCTGGTATCTGCGTCAAAGTAGGCGTTCAGCAGTTCCTTTTGTTCATAGGGTGTCATTCAACATTTCCATGTTCTCATTCTTGATACATGCTGTCCTTACAAAAGGGGAATCCTGATCGTGAATGCTACTGGGGTGATCATACAACAACTCTAAGATGTTCTTCATTTTTTACTCAACCTCCCCAGCGTGAAAAGTTCTTCAGTGAGTTTATTAACAGCGGAAAGTGTTTTTTTATATTCGGCATTACCCATATATCTATCTATCCTTTCTATTTGGGCTCGATATTGCTTGAAAGGGAATCCGGCGCATGATATACTATTTACGTCGCTCTTGCTTTCTGGCAATAGTCGGCTGGGGAAGTGGCGTGTGTCTTTTGCGAGAAGTGCGCCGCTTCCTTTCATTTTTTATTGAGGTCGTCATACATCTTTTTGACACCACGCCTGACGACTTCCGCTCTGGTAATCTGCATTTTTTCACTGCATATTTCCAATTTATCCACGGTATCCTTGTCGAAGCGTATTTTGATGTCAATATCTTTGGGGCTATCAGTAGGACGTCCCATTTTTTTAGCGGCCATGTCACACCTCCTTTTGCAGTCGCATAATTATTTTAACTTATGCGATCGCAAAAGTCAATGGACTTTAGTACTTTCAGTTTATTTTTTGTACACAGGCTATACATAGCCTGAAAAGTAGCCTGTTTTTACACACCTGTTTCTTCTCAAATTTTTCTTTTAGGCCGGTCAGTATCCGAGAAGACTTCACACATAAGTCTGGCAGCTAATTTGAAACCATAAGAAAAATTAGTGTAGGCGTACATAGAAGAGGCTTCCGTTGTGAGTTCTTCAAACTCTGCAAAGCGGTTCGCATCTTCCTCGGTTAAATTATTCATAAAGTATTCCCGCTCCCTATTGATTTTATCTTTAAGAGCAAGAAACTTAGGAGAGTGGCAGACAATTTCTTCACAGGGATAGAGATTGCCATCATACCATTTGTTTAAAAGACTCATTTCGAATCCTCCTGTTCGAGAGTGGGGGCGGCAGTTTCGGTGACCGTATGAAACGCTACAAATGCATCAATGGGACTTTCTTGTGCATCATGGTATTGAGCAAGATATTTCTTATCTTCGTCGTTGAGTTTCATGTAAAGCTTTTCCGCCGTTGTATGCATGATTTCGATCGCCTTCATGTATTCAGGATTTCTTATGGATAGTGAGGGACTGATGTACAGGTTACCATTCATAAATGCGATTAAGATATTCTTTGTTTTATTCATATTCATTCCATCCTTTCTGTTCATTTCGTTTGGACAATTTTTTACAGGGCGGAACCGCACAGTGAATTATTTATGTGGCTTTCTAAAAAAACATGTGTTATCAATGGCAAGGCAGCAGTCCAGTGATATGGTAGAGTGCAGAATGTCAGGCGTACTTTACTCGGCTGGCAATAGCGGTGCTATCATGTTTCTCCTTTCTTATTTTTATTTGTTTCATGTGCTCTGTGGCTGTTCCCGCATCTTACGGAAAACCATCTCGGTTCCGCTTGCTTCTTCGAGATACCGCTTGATGTAGCTTGTTTATAATAATGCCACATTACAGCCTGACAATAAAGAGGAAAAATGCTTATAATATATAAAAGTTCCATATTATAGCCCGATATTGTTTTGCGGAATGAGGTTATTATAAGTTTTAAGGAGGGAATAATGCTATGGATGTTTCGTTTATCGGCAGCCGCATCACGGATCTGCGTTTGAGAAAAGGCGTTTCCGAATATCAGATGTCATATGATTTGGGACACAATAAGAATTATATTCGCGCGATCACATCTGGCCGCTCGCTGCCATCAGTAGAGGGACTTTTTAACATTATAGAGTATTTTGAAATGTCGCCTTCAGAATTTTTTGACAAAGAATATCCGCAGATGATTAGAAAAGCCGTTGATTACATGGAACGGCTGGATGATGAAGATATGCTGCTTCTTTTGAATATTATACAGATGTTCTGCAAGAAGAAATCATAGTACTGCGGTCTGCCAAAGTAAACGGCAGAGAGAACACATTTGAAAAAAACAACACCGGGGGCGGCCAGTAATGGCCGCCCCCGGTGTTTGGTGAAGAAGGGAAATGCATGAAAAACTGCATGTTAATTATTGATGATACGGCCTGACGGGAACTTAAAACCATCAGGCCGTTATTTTTTTGCCATAATCCGGGAGGATTTCTTTGTAATGCAATCTGTCCGTAATCTAAAAGACAGAAGCCTTCTGTAATAATGCCAGTTATTATATTTAAGGTGAAAATACAAATGCTAATATCTGATGGATATCGTGCAGGAGATTTGTCTGAATACAGGGAAAGCCCACTGCCGCTTATCATACATTCCAACTGTTATAAATATACATTCCAAAATGCCGTAATCATCTATTGGAAGATTACGGTATTTTTATGCTCCCGTAGCTGTCGTGGTCCGCCCTCCGGTTTTTGATTTAAAAATCAGAAAACCGGAGGAAAGAATAATGAAGAATTACAAAAACAGCGATTATGCCCTTAATAAATACAGTGAGGGAATTGTGTATCAATTTACGGACAGTATGGTGGAGGTGACGCTGGCCGATTATTTGCGAGAAAATCCGGAAAAGACGGAGGCTGACTTTATGGAATTGAAAGCCCTGTCAGATGCGATCTACCATGAGCAGGATTTAGAGGACAACCGGTATGGCAAACGGGTGAGGACTCTGGAAAGTGCTGAAGGCCAGGGGCAGTATGCTGCGGTTTTCCCCGATATGGAACTGATTCATCAAAGTGATCTGGAACAAGCCGCCAAAGCCGCCAGGATGCTTTTTACAGGAGGGTATTTGACAGAGGTGCAGAAACAGAGGTTCATCCTGCATTTCTACCAGGGACTTTCTTATCGCCAGATTGCGGCCCGCGAAAACGTGGATTTTACCTCTGTAAGGGAAAGCATAAAGGCTGCAAGTGTAAAACTGCAGAAAATTTTTGAAAAAATTTAATTTGATACCCCCACACCCCCCTAGTTTTTGGACGTTAAGTGAAAGGCAATTTTTCAGGACAGCCTTTCACCTGCTCCTTGACAAGTGAATATGGGTGTGGAGGCACAGCGATGACAGGCCGGGAAACCGGAAGCGACGAACTGGAACGCGCCAAGACGACAGCAGGGGATAAAATAACCATGCCGATTCGAGCGATAACGTTTGCAGTGCTGACGTCCCGTGGTGGGACGGATTGCGATAACCCCTGTCACAATCATGGTACTTCTGCTGAGAACCAGCAGCCCTGAAAAATGGGAGAATGCACACCCCTGTTTGAGAAAGAACAGGGGGCGGCTTTTATGGTGTCTGTGTTACCCCACGGAACGTCTGCCACACCTTTGTAGATATATCAATCTATCGTACTATTGGAACGATAGAAACCATGCGGCGGAACAGATATTTTTGTCAGCAGACAACTAAATAAAACCTGCTCCGCCGTATGCTTGTGTCGCTGCTTTAGGCTGCAAAGGAGGCAAAAGCTATGAATGAAGAACTTGTCTGCATAGCGGACATTCAAAATAAGATTTATGAGGCCGGGCTGTTCCGGCCGGAGGAAAAGGTGGTGCTTGCCACCAAAGACTGTGTATTGCTGGAATATTTTACAGGAAAGGCATACAGCTACCGTATGGTAGATTTAAATACATTAAAGGCGAAACGCCTTTTTTCCCGACAGAAGCCGCTTGCGCAGGATGGGTATCAGCGGGCCATCGAAAAAATGCTGGCGAAAGCGCCGGAACCGGAGGCAGAATCAGCGATGACAGCTGATGGGCGTAAACGGGCAAAGGAACTGCTGAGATGCCTGTTTGTTCGTATTCTGCCGGAGCATGGAATGGCGCTGCGTGATAACCAGCTTTCCCTCTCCTTGGCAATGTTAGATGCCCTGTGGGAGAAGAAGCTGGCACTGTGCGAGGCTGAGGTGGGAACCGGAAAGACCCACGCATATATCCTTGCCGCCATTGTGTATCGTATTTTTAAGGCCAGTATGCAGCCGACTGTTATCTCCACCTCAACAATCGCCCTGCAAAAGGCGATGACAGAAGAATATATCCCGCAGATTTCAGATGTCCTACTGGAGCATCGGATTATCAACCGGCCGCTGACCTTTGCGGTCCGTAAAGGAAAATCTCATTATGCCTGTGATGACAGGGTGCGGAATTACCTGTCATCCATCCGGCATAATAACCGGCCGGAGGATGGAATACTGGTGGAAACCCTGACAGCACTTTTCAGTGGCAGCTGCCCCATTGATTTAGACTGCCTTCCGCTGTCGGACTATGTAAAAGGGCGTATCTGCGTAAACCACTGCCATTTTCATTGTGACCTGTCGGGTATCTGCCGATACCGAAACTTCCTGCACAAGACGCAGACTGTGGCGTATGATTTTCAGATTGCTAACCACAACCTTGTGCTGGCGGACATTTTAAGTCAGAAGGGTGGAAGAAACCGTCTGCTCCCGCAGAGCGGCATCCTGATTTTTGATGAGGCCCATAAACTGTTGGATGCCGCAAGGCAGATGTACGGCATGAACTTTGATGCTGCGGAATTGGAACAGCTTGTGTCCAGCACATACCGAAGTATGGGAGGCATTTCCAACCGTAAGGAAGCATCCCTGTTATGTGAGGAACTGCTCCGGCTGAACGGTCTGCTTTTTGAAGTCATCAAGCACGAAGCAGGGGCACATTATGACAAAGGATGCCAGGCATTTGATTTTACTGCGGGCACCATAGGAATTTTGAACACACTGGCGGCTGCTTTAAACAGGTTGTCCGTGTGTTTTTATTTGCCAGGGGCGGGAAACACACATAAACGTCTACTGAACCGTATAGAGCACGAGCGGGCGAAGCTGATGATACTATTGGACAGTTCAGAATCTATATGCTGGCTGGAATATACGGGTGTGTCAACGTGCCGGCTCTGTACCCTGCCGAAAGCATTGGACTTCCTGCTTTATGAGGATATCTGGAATCAGGAAATGCCCTGTATGCTGACCTCGGGCACCCTGTCTATCGGGGGTGATTTCAGTCATTTCATGCACCGGACGGGCATTGACCTTCTCCCACAAAACCGGCTTCTGACAGTCAGCAAGGCCTCCCCTTTCGACTATGAAAACCATGCCCTGCTGTATCTGCCGGGGGATTTGCCGTTCCCGGATGTGAAGAATGGGGATTACATGGAAAAGCTGCTGGAACGGCTTCGGGAGTTAATCCGGCAGAGCCATGGGCATACGCTGGTGCTGTTTACCTCCTACCGTATGATGGAGCTTGTGTATCAGGAACTGTCCAGGCCGCAGGCAGTAAATTATCCGTTGTTCTGTATGGGGAAAGGACGGCTGGAAACCATTGGCGCTTTCCGAAGGAGCGGAAACGGCGTGCTGCTTGCAAGCGATAGTGCAGGGGAGGGCATTGACCTTCCGGGAGATATCCTGTCCTCGCTGGTGGTGGTCCGTCTGCCATTTCCCGCCCCTGACCCGGTATCGGAGTATGAACGCACCCTTTATGATGATTTTCAAACCTATCTGTCAGAAAATATTGTGCCAGGTATGCTTATCAAACTGCGCCAGTGGATCGGACGTGGCATCCGCAGAGAGACTGACACCTGTGTGTTCTCTATCCTCGACAGCCGCGCCGCCGGACGCTATAAAAATGACATATTGGCCGCCCTGCCGGATATGGCGGTCACTGACCGGATCGATGATGTGGGAAGGTTTATGTATGAGAAAAAAACAGACGCTTATTTTGAACTGACACAGCAGCCGAGAATTTAGGGGAATAGGACAAATTACAGAAATCATAGAGTGAAACGGAGAAGAGATATGGAGGTTTGTTTCATTGATTGGGAACGAGAAGGACATTGATGTCAGAGATGTGGATATTGACACACTGGTTGACATTCGGGATGTTGTTATCCAGAATGAATTGCCGAAGGAAGAGCGAATCAAAGATTTTATTGAAAAAATCAGAAATCCCTATTTGTTTCGTTATAAAGACGCGGTGGTAAAAGTGCAGTTTCCAGATACAAAGGTAACGCTGGAGGAGGCAATTGAAACTTATGCGATAAGATTATAGAGCATAAATCCGAGATAGACGCCGATAGGATGTTATGGTATTATGGTGACAGGGATAAATAGCACCATACAGTGAAGCCTAATCTGGTTTGCTATCGAAGCAAAGTAGAATGGGAGAATTCGTATGGAGAACGATACAATTATTTATGAAGCAACTGCTTATTACAGGCTTTCCAAAGATGATTATGATATTGACAAAGCAGAAGGAAAGCACAGGAGTGACAGTATTACCAATCAGCAGAGCCTGATTCGTGATTTTGTCAAATCACACCAGGATATCAGGCTGTCCGCGGAACGGATTGACGACGGCTATTCAGGAACGAATTTTGATCGGCCCGCATTTATGGAGTTACTTGAAGATGTCAAATCGGGCAGGACAAATTGTGTCATTGTGAAGGATTTGTCGAGATTTGGGCGCGAATATATAGAAACGGGAAGATATATTCAGCGGATGTTTCCGGCGCTTGGAATCCGTTTTATCGCAATTAACGATCATTATGACAGCCTGGATACGGAAAATCAGTCTAGTCAGCTCTATCTTCCCTTTAAAAATTTAGTAAATGATTCTTACAGCAGGGATACTTCTATAAAAATACGCTCCCATTTGCAGATTAAGCGTAAGCAGGGCGAATTTATAGGAGCTTTTGCGGTATACGGATATAAAAAAGATATCTGCGACAAGAACAAAATTGTTGTGGATGAGTATGCAGCCGGAATTGTAAGGAAAATCTTTGAGTGGAAGCTGGAGGGGTTAAGCCAGCAGCGGATTGCGCAGCGGCTTAACGAAAGCGGTGAACTATCGCCGTTGGAATACAAGAAGGCCATAGGTGTCAATTACCAGAGCAGCTTTAAGAAAAAGAGCATAGCGCTCTGGTCCGCCGTTACAGTAGGGAGAATTTTAAAAAATGAAATTTATACCGGAGTATTGCTGCAGGGCAAGCGGAGCACGCCTAACCATAAGGTGAAAAATACGGTATATTTAAAGGAGTCAGAATGGATTCGGGCGGAGGGTACCCATGAAGCGATTATAAGCAAGGATACATTCCAAATGGTACAGGGACTGTTGGGAAAGGACCTGCGAGTGGCTCAGAACAGGGAAACTGTATATCCATTTTCCGGGCTTTTGATTTGCGGAGATTGTGGAGAAGCCTTGATAAGGAAAGCAACTGTTTCCAATGGAAAGGAATATGCCTATTATATCTGCTCCACAAACCGCTTGGACGGCACTTGCAGCAGCCACCGCATTAGTGAAACCCTTTTATATAAGATGGTTCTGGAGTTGCTGAACAAGCATATTGAGGCGGTGGTTGTACTGCAGGAGCTTTGTAAAAATTTACGCTTTTCCGAGGAACATAAAAGGAAAATCATTGCTACCGATACAAGACTGAAGCTTTTAAATGAGGAGCTGGAGAAATATAAGCATCTGAAAATGTCCGTTTATGAAGATTACGCAGAGGAAGTAATCGGACGTGAAGAATATGAGCAATACGGAAAAGTATATACGGAGCATATTGAAAAAACAATCCAAAATATCGGGGCTGTAAAAAAGGAATTGAGAGCGCTGATGGCGGACGATGGCGGCGGCTTGGAGTGGACGAAGGTATTTCTTGCAAACCGGAAATTGTCGAAGCTGGATAGAAAACTGCTGGTTATGCTGATTGATCAATGTGTCATATATGAAAAAAAGAAAATCATTCTTGTACCAAAATATAAGGACGAATTTGACCGTATGTGTGAAATACTGGAATGTCAGGTTACAGACGACGCTGCAAAGGCGGTGATGTGATGGGAAGAATTAGCCGCAAAGCACGCAGCATGACGGAACATAAGGAAAATCAGGTGGTTTTCCAATGGCTGGCAGCCAGTTATTCAAGGTTATCAAATGAAGATAGCAGAAAGGGCCAAAGCCTGTCCAATCAAAAGAAGCTGATTCGGGAATTTGCAGAACGGAATCCAAACGTGAAAATAGTGGCTGAATATGAAGATAACGGCCGCAGTGGAACCAATTTTAACCGAGCCGGATTTGAGCAGATGATGGAGGCTGTCAAATCCGGGGAGGTAAACTGCATTATCGTAAAAGACTTATCAAGATTTGGCCGGGATTTTATAGAAACGGGCAATTATATTGAGCGGGTATTTCCCCATATCGGAGTACGGTTTATTGCAATTAACGATAACTATGATTCGGATAATCCAGAATGCACGACGGAATATTTGGTGGTGGCGCTAAAAAATCTAATCAATGAACTGTATGTCAAAGATATATCGAAAAAGATTCAAACCGTAAAACATTTACAGCAGGAGCGGGGGGAGTTTCTTGGCAACTGTCCGCCTTATGGCTACCGCTTTGAGGGGATGAATAAGAAAAAGCTGTTTGTTGACCCAGAGACGGCGGAAACCGTCCGCATGATATTCGCGTTGCGGGAGAGTGGAATGACCTGCCGAAAAATTGCTCAGTATTTACAGGAGCAGGGCATTAAATCTCCCTGGCTGTCATTGAAAGAAAAAGGATATACTGTGAATGTACATTGTAAATGTGAGTCAATGTGGCACCCAGGGGTGATAGCAAAAATGCTGTCCAACAAGGTTTATACCGGAAGCATGGTTCAGAGAAAAACGGTTACTTCCTATTATGAGGGAAAAGAGTGTAAGAAACTTCCCGAAGAGAAGTGGATCATCATTCCGGATTGCCATGAGGCCATTATCGGCAGGGAGCAGTTTGAAAGAGTCAATGCCATGAAAAGAAAAGCCGCACAGGACTCGGAAACCTCAGCCGGTCAGCCGGGCGGCCACGAAAATATGTTTAAAGGAATCCTTTTCTGTGGGGACTGCGGATATGCCATGAGCCAGAAGAAAATCATTCCCAATCGGCGCAGGGACAGGAATGAGATACAGCCGCCACCAAAATATTCTTATACCTGTAAAAAGTATGCAGCGTTGGGAAAGGAATGCTGTACCAGCAAACATATCATGGAGGATAAGTTGGTGGATATTGTATCATCCACAGTGCTTCCTATGATACGGCAGATCTGCCAGGAGAAGGCTGAGCATGAAATGGTGCCTGTTATGTCGGCTAGTGCCCGGAAACAGGAAGTACAGGAAAAGCAACAGGCAGAGGTGCTGGAAAAAATCGGAAGATGCCGTAGCCTGAAAGCCGGATTATATGAAAGTTATGCCAGCGGTTTTTTGACAAAGACAGATTATCTATACACTTCCGAACAATACGATAAAGAAATTTCCTTTCTGAAAGAAGTATTGGAGAAGCTGCAGAGGGATACGGAACAGACAGATCAGGAAATCGAAAGAGGGAAAACATTTTTTAAAACGATTCAGCAATACGAAAAAAAGAGCACAATTACCCCGGAACTGATAAGGGATTTGATAGAAAAAATTGAAGTCTTTGATAACAAACGGATACAGATAACCTTTCGTTTTGCAGATTTATATGGGAGGGGAAACGTATGCGGAAAATAAAGACTGCCATCTATCTCCGGTTATCCCGTGAGGATGACCAGTATGGCGAGAGCAATAGCATAAGTAATCAGCGGAAGCTGCTTTTGGAATGTATAAGCCGTTTTTTTCCTGATGGGGAGGCCGAAATAGCTGAGTACTGTGATGATGGATATTCCGGTAATGATTTTAAAAGGCCGGAATTCTGCAAAATGATAGAGGATGGAAAACGGGGAAAAGTAGATGTTGTTATGGTAAAAGACCTGTCCAGACTGGGGAGGGATTATATTGAGACAGGCTGCTATATTGAACAGGTATTTCCTTTCCTCGGAATTCGTCTGATAGCGGTCAATGATCACTTTGACAGTGATGATTATAAAAGTAGAAGTGCAGGGCTTGAGATCGGTTTTAAAAATCTGATAAATGAGATGTACTGCAAGGATGCGTCAGATAAGGTCCGGGAAACATCAATGGACATGAGAAGACGCGGGCTGTTCCTGGGCGGAACGGCACCATTTGGCTATGCAATATCGGCAGAAGATAAGCATTATCTGGTAATCGACGAGGAAGCTGCTCAAATTGTAAAAAGGATTTTTTCTATGTATTCGGAGGGGTGTTCCAAAGCAGAGATCACCCGTATTCTGAACAAAGAAGGGATTACGCCTCCTGGAAAGTATTTAAAGCAGAAATACGGAAGGCTGAATGTAAAAGATTTAGATAAGTCGGTATGGACGGCAGGATGTGTTAACCGTATCCTGCAGAATCCTGTCTACATAGGAAAGCTGCAATTCGGACGGTTTAAGAAAGAAAAAATGTCCAGCAAGCATTGTGTAGGCGTACCAAAGTCAGAGTGGATTACGGTTGACAGCTTCCATGAGGCTTTGATTGATGAAGCGGTATATCTTAAAATTAATCAGGCAATCAAGGAAGAAGCCGAAAAAAGAAGACCCCGAAAGATTTCTGGCGGAAAAAAAGAAAAGTCGGTTTTTGCCCGAAAAGTATATTGTGGTTCCTGCCGTCATGCTTTGGGGAGGCGGAAGGAAGGGAAAGGCTATTACCGCTGTATCAGGCATCAGGTGGAAAGTGATGTGCAGTGCAGCCAGGACCACTTGGAATACAGCCTTTTAGAGGAAATTGTGCTGACGGCAGTTAATCGGCAAATTGCCCTCGCAGATGACCTAAACCATACGTTGTTAAAAAGAAGCAGACCTGCCGGAAGTAAGCAGGCGGGTCTGCTGAAAAATTTGGCCGAAATGGAGGAAACTGTTGAAAGAATCAGCCGTTTCAAAATGGAAAGCTATGAAAAATACAGCCTTGGCAAGATCAGCCGCCAAACCTATTTGGAAATTAAGGAAACGTATGATAACCAGACGGCAAAATTACAGGAAAAGAAATTACTCTGTGAGGCAGAGCTTAGGAATTTGCAGAGCGAAATGCTGGAAGAAAGTGAATATCTGAAAGTTTTTTCTGGAAGAGGGGATATAACAGAGCTGTCATATGAACTGGTTCAGACCTTAATTAAAAGAATCTACTTTTATGGGGATAACCGCATCGAGATTATCTGGAATTATGCCGATGCCTGTGAACGACTGATCGCTATTTAATATATTTTTTGGAATTTACTTGACACAGGCAGGAACGCATATTTCAGGAATCATTGGCGGAAGCGGAAATTCTTCCGATGGAAGGTATCAGGGGGTAGCGCCGGAGTGCCATATAATTATGGTCAAGGTGCTGGACCAGAAAGGAAACGGATATGCCTCCGATGTTCTGGCCGGTATCAAATGGATCCGGGAGAACCGGGAACGGCTGGGAATCCGGATTGTAAATATATCGGTCGGTTCTTTCAGTAAGAAAGGCATGACTGAAAACTCCGTCTTGGTGCGCGGCGTCAATGCCGCCTGGGACGACGGTCTGGTGGTCTGTGTGGCTGCCGGCAACATGGGCCCCGGAAAGAACACCATAACTACGCCGGGCATCAGCCGGAAGGTGATTACGGTGGGATGCTCCGATGACTATAAAGAAGTGAATGTGATGGGAAACCGTATGATCGACTATTCCGGCAGAGGGCCTACCGGGGCCTGCATCTGTAAGCCGGAAATCATCGCTCCCGGAGCCGGAATCATCAGCTGCGCCCCGGAAACAGGGGGCTACCAGTCAAAAAGCGGAACGTCCATGTCCACGCCCCTGGTCTCAGGGGCGATTGCGCTTTTACTGCAGAAATATCCCTATATGAGCAACCGGGATGTAAAGCTCAGGCTGAGAGAGCGGGCGGTGGATTTGGGGCTGCCCATGAACCAGCAGGGCTGGGGAATGCTTGATGTGGAACGGCTGATCGAATAAGAACAGGCTTTAACAGAGAAGATCGGACGGAAGGCGTATACCTTCCGTCCGATCTTCTGCTGTTTGATTCTGAGTAAGACAGATGTGAACCTTATTTGACTTTGGCTGTTTTGCGGCCGGCTGACGGCTTTTGAAAGGCGCGCTGCTGTGGCTTAGCCGATGGTTTAGCTGATGGCTTAGCCGTTGGTTTGGCCGATGGTTTAGCCGATGGCTTGGCCGGGCGTTTCCCGTCATTTTTACGCGCGTTCTTTAACGGCCGCGGTTTTGTCTCCTTCGGAGGTACGATGAATACGGACAGGGGGAACGGGTGGTCTTCTACGACCGGAATCGTCTTCCCAATGAGCTTTTCGATATCCTTCACATATTCTTTTTCTTCGATATCGCTGAAGGAGATGGCCCGTCCTCCGAGACCGGCCCGTCCGGTCCTTCCGATTCGATGGACATAGGTTTCTGGAACGTTTGGCAGATCATAGTTGATCACACAGGAAAGCTCCTCGATGTCAATGCCTCTGGCTGCGATGTCAGTGGCTACCAGCACCTGGATTTCCCCGGATTTAAACTGATTGAGCGCTTTCTGACGCGCGCCCTGGGATTTGTCACCGTGAATTGCGGCGGCGTTTACTTTGTTTTTCGTCAGAAATTTGGCTACCCGGTCGGCGCCGTGCTTGGTGCGGGTAAAGACCAGGGTAGAGGTGATGGCTTCGCGCTTCAGCAGGTGGACTAACAGAGCGCGCTTATTCTCTTTATCCACATAGTAGAGAGAGCCGTCTATGATATCCACGGTGGATGAGACCGGAGTCACCTCCACCCGGGCTGGATTTTTTAATAGTTTTTCGGTCAGCGCCTGAATCTCGGCGGGCATGGTTGCCGAAAAGAACAGCGTCTGTTTTTTAGCAGGAAGCAGTGTGAGGATCTTCTTTACATCATGGATAAAGCCCATGTCCAGCATACGGTCCGCCTCATCCAAAACGAAGATTTCCACATGAGACAGGCTTATCTCTCCCTGACCGATTAAATCATTTAACCGCCCGGGGGTGGCAACCAGGATATCGATACCGCGCCGCAGCTCTTTGATCTGGGGATTTGCGGAGACTCCGCCGAAGATAACGGCGCTCCTCACCTGGGTATGGGAACCGTATTCATTTAAATTTTCCGCAATCTGCAGGGCCAGCTCCCTGGTCGGTGTGAGAATCAGGGAGCGGATCACTTTTTTGGAATGTTTTTTATCCGATGGTTTCATCAGGTTTTGTATAATCGGTAAGGCAAATGCGGCCGTCTTTCCGGTACCTGTCTGGGCGCAGCCCAATACATCCCGTCCGGCCAGCGCATAGGGAATTGCCTGCTGCTGAATGGGAGATGGTGTGATATAACCCTTTTCTTCCAGTGCCTTTAACAGCAGCGGAGATAGTTGTAAGTCTTTAAAAGTCATGTATTTGTAGTTTTCCTTTTCTTCTATGGTTGTTAATGGTGAACGCCTTATGCTACCACAGATTTATAAAAAATACCAGACATAGTTAGAAAAATAATAAAATTATGGTACTGACAGTAACAGTATGGATACTTGTGGTCTCTGTTTTGGCGGCGGGATAATGGATATACTTTTAGTAATTTTTATGATACTGAAAGGATAGGATACTGTATGAAGAGAGCTACATTTGGGGGGAGAGTACAGGAACGAAGGGAAGAACTGCACTATACGCAGGAGGCTTTGGCGGAGGTGCTGGGGCTGTCCTATAACTTTATCGTCGCGCTTGAGGGCGACAGGAAGAAACCCAGTATCCAGACCTTTACCAAACTGATCAGCGTGCTGGATGTTTCCGCTGACTGGCTTCTGGGAATTGAACCCAGCGAACACAGGAAAGAGCGGGAGGAGAGATTCAAATATATTGATGAAAAAATAGGTGATCTTTCCATCACGGCTCAGGACCGTATTCTGACTGTGGTAGAGACCATGATCAATTATGAAACCAGGCTGGATGCAAAACGGCAGGAGAAGTGAGCGGGGCTTAACAGGGATAAAAAAAGACTTGAAGGCTGTATCAGTCAGCGCTTCAAGTCTTTTCTTTTTTCAACGGCAGTCTGCAGACCTTTTATGTTTAATGAATCAGCAGATTAGCAACCGGCATACTGATCAGCAGCACAATTGCCAGTTCTATCGCCACAAATATGGTTGTATATTTGTATATTTCTCCGGATTTCAGCCAGTCCTTGTTGCCGAAAAGCAGTGCGGCAAACGGGGAGGCTGCCGGTGTTATGGCCGCGGAGGAGAGCACGAACAAAATCATCATGGACACCACCGGTGCGGAGTTCATTCCTGTCGCCATGCAGAAGGTTGCGATAACCGGCTGCATTAAGAGGCCGATTACGAAACTGTTGCACACGTTCGTTAAGATCACGGTAAGAATCATGATAATCACGGCAAATGCGGAGGCCGGGACGTTCTGAAGTACCGGCATCAGTACTGTGTTTAAGAATGCGGACACGCCTGTACTCTCGTTGGTCAGTGCATTTCCCAGCAGGATCGCGGAAGCGATGAGGAAATAGGTACTCCAGGAAAATCTCTTCATGGTGCTGGAGAAATCCATCAGCGGCTTCTTGGAGATTCGGATCGCGCACAGCAGGAACACATAGAAGGCGGCGATGCCGTATGTATTGGCTTTTACGAAGCGTCCGACCGGGTGCGTTGGCAGTACGCTGGGAATTAAAAGGATCAGAATGAACACGGTGAAAGAAATTGCAATAAATTTCTGGCGCAGGCTCATTGGCGGAAGCGGGTTCTTATTTAACGTTTCCATCTTTAATTCTTTCAGCTTGCTGGTATCCGGTCTCAGTACAAACTTGCAGAACAGAACCAGAACCACGATACAGACGGTCGCATGGATCAGGCCGGTAAGCAGGTAGCCGGCGTTATTGATCTCGATTACGGTTCCCATGTTGCCGGTGACGGAAGCGTAGTTGCTGATGAGGGCGAGGCCATTTCCCATAAACGGCGGGATGGGGAAGCCCAGCAGGGTCGCAACGGTGACGAGAATCAGCATGATGGTCGGGAACTTGTCATGTTTCTTGAGGCCTACTGTTTCAAAAATATCATAGAGGATCGGGCAGAATAAGAAGATCGGGGTAAAGCCGCCCATAAACGCGCCCATGAGCATGGAGCCAAGCATGATAAAGAATGCCAGCACCCAGGGACGGCCGAGGCAGATCTTCCTGGTCAGGAAAAATCGTCCGCAGTATTCCGTTAAGTTGTTCTCGATGAGACAGTTGATCGCTGTCAGCAGAAAGAGAACCTGAACGAGAATCGGGTTGCCAAAGGTTGCGGTCAGCACCTCGTTCATGGTGCTGTATCCGGAAAGTCCCACTAAAAAGATAGAGAGGATACTGGAGATAATCGGGTCGGAAGTCGTCCATAAATACAGCGTACCGATGAAAATACCCAGAATTTCCATGCCGATTGGCGTGATGCAGGGAAGCTGGAACGGAAGGTAACGGAACAGCAGCATAATACCAATTCCGATTACCAGATGAATGGAGTAGAAATCCTTTTTTTCGTTTGTGCCATAGTGAACCCCCTATTGTTTTTCTTTGCTGTTTTAAATTTCATAAAAATATGATAATATATTAACAAAGAGTAAAATATAGTCTTGGTTATATTTTTATTCCAATATTTGTAAAAAGATATAATTAGGAAGTAATCAGATATAAAAGCGACAATTTGACGGGAGGACTTCGGTGAAATGGATCAAAACGGAGTAAAACAATACTTTGAGCGTTACGGTATGAGAATTGAAGTAAAGAGGGAGACATCGATCTGTAATCCCAGGCTGTCCGACTCCTATATTTATTACCTGGTGGAAGGCATCGCCAGTCTGACCTCCCTGACCATGGACGGAGAAGAAAAAGACTTCATCTATTTCCCCCACGACCATCTCCTTGGCTTTGCTCCGGCCCTGATGCGCCACTACAGAAAAATTCGCGGAGAAGAGCGTACGCTGTCTGGAGACGACTGCTTACAGGAAAAGATCCCGTTCGGCATCGACACAAAGACAGACTGTGTCTTCTACCGTCTGGATGAGAGAACCTTCGAGATTCTGCTGGAAGAAGACTCCCGTTTTCTCTCCTACATCATGGAGGCTGTGACCTGCAACTACGTCACCCTGGTCCGCAAATTCCACGATACCCAGGAGGAATGCGCCTCAAAGCGCCTCTATAAATGGTTTCTCGCCTTCAGCAGCCGCGAGGGCCAGTACCGTGCGGTTCCCCACGGCTTCACCTACGCCGAGATCGCCAAATACTTGGGCATGCATCCGGTCACCGTCTCCAAACTCTCCTCCGCCCTGAAAAAAGCCGGCATCATCAAAAAAGAAAAAGGCCGCATCCTCATCATTGACGAGGACCGCTTAAAAGCTCTTATATAACAGTAATTATACAACGGGAGGGTCATATGAAATTCTACATCGCTTCAAGTCTTGTAAACTATGAACAGGTGCGTGACCTTTCACGTCTGCTGAGAAATGCCGGATGGGAGCATACCTTCGACTGGACATTATACTGCCCGTTGAAAGAAAACGACGCGGAGATACTGATGTCTGTCGGGGAAAAGGAATATGAGGGGATCAGGCAGTCGGATGTTGTGATAATTTTAACTCCCCAGGGCAGAGGAACTCATATAGAACTGGGGATGGCAATCGCGCTGAACAAAATAATTTACCTGTGTCACCATGACGATACGTACTTCAAGTGTGATAAGAATACATCAACATTTTATTGGCTCCCGCAAGTAAACCAGTTCATTGGAAATACGCAGGAAATTGCGGAAGAGGTGTTAAAGTTACAGTAAGAGGACAGAAAAAATTCCCGGAATATAGTCAAGGCTAATTTCCTGCCTTCTCCCCGTGTGTTATACTTTTGTCAAACGAAAAACCGGCAGGCGCCGGAAGAAGGAGAAGAAAATTTATGGCAGGTGCAGTATACTCATTTGAAGAACACATGATTAAAAAACAGGCCAGAGCGGAGGAAGCAATGTTAAAGGAACTCCGTTCCGGAGCGTATACCATTGATAATCCGCTGGTATCGTACAATCTCTATCTGATTAATCCGCTTTCCGCGGTAATCTCCTTTTACACAGAGGAAGAGACCGCCGTTACAGTGACTGTATTCGGAAAAGCAAAGGAAGGCAATATCACACATACATTTCCGAGGGCGAAAGAGCATGTCCTGCCGGTGGTAGGCCTTTATTCCGGATACGTAAACCGGGTGGAGGTGCGGGAATACCGTGGAAAAGTACATACGGTGGAGATCGAGGTGCCGGACGTATTTGAAGGGAATTCACCGGTTGAATCCATGGATACGACGCCGGAATACTTACAGGACGACTGCATTTTCTTATCTCCGTCGGGGGCGGAGCTGGCGGTGGCTGTTGACTATGCGGGAGACATCAGATGGTGCCTGAACATCAAATGCGTATTCGATATGAAACGGCTGAAAAACGGCCATATTCTCATGGGTACGGACCGTCTCGTGCAGATGCCGTATTATATGTCCGGTATGTATGAGACCAGTGCCTGCGGCAAGATTTACCACGAGTACCGTCTGCCTGGCGGCTCTCACCATGATGCGTTTGAGATGCCGGACGGCAGCCTTCTCTGCCTGACCGAGGATCTGACATCGGGTACCGTGGAAGATATGTGCGTGCTGATTGACAGGGAAACGGGTGATATTTTAAAGACCTGGGATTATAAGAATTTCCTGGAGCCCGGACTGGGAAAGAGCGGCAGCTGGTCGGAGAAGGACTGGTTCCACAACAACGCGGTGTGGTACGATGAGAAGAGCCACAGCCTGACATTTTCCGGAAGACATATGGATTCCATCGTCAACATCGATTTTGAGACCGGAAAGCTTAACTGGATCCTGTCCGATCCGGAAGGATGGCCGCAGGAGTGGGTGGACCGCTATTTCTTCAAGCCTGTAGGAACCGACTTCGAGTGGCAGTATGAGCAGCACGCGTGCCTGATCACCCCGGACGGCGACGTCATGTGCTTTGACAACCACCACTGGGGATCCAAGATAAAGGAGAACTACCGCGCGGCGAAGAATAATTATTCCAGAGGCGTGCGTTACAGGATTAATACGAAGGATATGACGATCGAGCAGATCTGGCAGTACGGAAAAGACCGCGGGCCAGGTTCTTCTCCCCCTATATCTGCAACGTAGAATACTATAACGAAGGCCATTACATGGTTCATTCCGGAGGAAGCGCCTACAACAAGGACGGCGAGATTTCTGAGTCCCTGGGCGCGCTGGAGCAGAACATGGGCGGCACGCTCTTTGCCACAACCGTGGAGCTCTGTGACGACAGGAAGATGCTGGAGCTGCATACCAAGGGCAATTACTACAGGGCTGAGAAGATGAAGCTGTACGCGGATCAGGGCAATTTAGAGCTGGGCGAGGGCTCCGTGCTGGGCGAAATGGGCATCACGAAGGAATTTGACACAGATATCCCGGCTCCGGTAAGCAGCGAACTGATTCCGGACCGCTATGAGGCTAGAATCGAGGATGAGGACGACCGTTTCACCTTCCATGCGAAATTCGAGAAGGGCCAGCTGGTTATGCTCATGCTGGAGCAGGGCGAAGAGAAACACCGTTACTATATTTCCACCACAGCGGTTTCCCACAAGGCCATGTGCTGCGGAACGTTCCTGGAGTCCGATGAGCGTGTGACGAAGACCAATGTGAACAAGGCGGGAATGAAGGGAACGTACGAGGTCTTTGTTGTGATCGACGATACCAAGTATCCGTGCGGAGTATCGATTGAGTGCTAAAGCTGTTTTGCCCGGGAGCGTGTTTGAAAATATTTTCCGCCGCGCTTCAGGGCGCGTCATAAAATCATAAAGATGTCAGGGAAAAGACTGAGGAGGCCGCATCCGCTTCCCCGTACCCTATAACGGGGAGCTTTCCCTGATGCGGCACTGTTATGGCAGGACTTTCCGGTAAGCAGCCGGTGAAAGTCCTGTCTGTTTTTTAAATATTCTGCTGAAATACAGCGGATTTTCGTAGCCGATGATGGAACCGATCTCGCTGACCGGGCAGTTGGTGCTTTCTAAGAGCTCCTTCGCCTTATTGATCCGGATGGAAGTCAGATATTTACAGGGCGGTACGCCCACGTACTGCTTAAAGCTCCGGATAAACCAGCAGGTACTCATATGAAGACTGGCCGCGTAATTGGAAATATCGATGTCCGCAGAAAAATTTTCATGGAAGAACTGAACCGCATGCTCCATATCTTTTTGGATCTGCGGTTTATTTTTTCCGCCCTCTGCGATCTGGCGCTGTACGGTCAGAAGAAGCTGTTTAAAATACAGCGAGGAGAAATCACCGCTTAAAGGGCGCGGCAGCTGCAGCTCCCGGATCATGGAGAGAAAGAGCTCCTGGTAGCGGGAGACACATCCGGTGCGCAGAATGCGGCGGCCTTCCAGACTCAGGCCGGTGCTGGAGAGAAGCCCCGCCGCCTCATATCCCGTGAAATGGACCCAGAAGACCTCCGGCCTGTCCTCCAGGAGATACGTATACTGCTGGTATTCTCCCGGCCCGTATAAAACCATGCTCCCGGCGGGAATGGTGACTGCCTGACCGTTTAAGACAAATTCGGCTTTGCCTGAGGCGATATAGAGAAGCTGGTAATCGGGCCGGCCTGTGGCCCTGATGGTGGTCATGGAGACGCGGGTCAGCAGGCGGTAGACTCCGCAGCAGTTGATCCGCAGGGGGATCGTATTATCTTCCAGTTCCGCGTCGGATATGTCCAGATATCCCGTATTCGTATACATGGCTTGATTCTCCTTTCAGGCCTGCGATACCTTCTATTCTATGATTGTATCATTTTGTGCATGTTTTGTCTAACGAAGGATATGGATTTTTCAGCCCGCTATTTTATAATAAAGGAAAGAATGAAAGAGGAGGATTGAAAATCCATGATAATACCGAGACATTACGAAAATCTGCATGTGCTGCATGAGAATACGGTGGCGAACCGATCCTATTACATTCCGGCGGAAGAACGGTTTGACGATCTGGTGGAAAACAGGGAGCATTCCGGACGCTTTCAGCTGTTGAACGGAATGTGGGGTTTCCGGTATTTTGACAGTATTTACGATTTAAAGGATGAATTTTACCAGGAAGGATACGGGGAAGAGGGCTTCGGAGAGATTCCGGTGCCGGGCTGCTGGCAGAATTACGGTTTTGACGGACATCAGTATACGAATACGAGATACCCGTTCCCTATGGACCCGCCTTACGTTCCTGAGGAAAATCCCTGCGGAGCGTATATCCATCATTTTGTCTATGAGCCCAACGAGGCGGCGCCGAAGGCGTTTTTGAATTTTGAGGGCGTGGATTCCTGTTACTACGTATGGCTGAACGGAAGCTATGTGGGCTACAGCCAGGTGTCCCACTCTACCAGTGAATTTGATGTAACGCCTTATATCCGGGCAGGCGAAAATAAGCTTGCGGTTCTCGTCTTAAAATGGTGTGACGGAAGCTACTTAGAGGACCAGGACAAATTCCGAATGAGCGGTATTTTCCGGGATGTCTATCTGTTAAAGCGGCCGGAACAGGGTATCTTTGATTACTTCCTGAAAACGCAAACTGGTGAGCAGCAGGCGCAGATCGATGTGACATTTTCCTTTTTCGATGAGAAGATGCCGGTCAAATGCTCGGTATACGATCAGGAAGGAAATCTGGCCGCGTCGGCGGAAGGCGTACCGGGAGAAGCTGGATTATCCCTTACGGTAGAGCGTCCGGTTCTGTGGAATGCGGAACAGCCTTATCTTTACACGGTGGTATACGAGTGCGGCAAGGAGGTCATCACAGACCGCCTTGGAATCAGGGAGATCGAAGTAAAGGACGGAGTCGTACTGGTCAATGGAACGAAAATCAAGTTCCGCGGTGTAAACCGCCACGACAGCGATCCGGTCACCGGCTTTGTGATCAGCCTGGATCAGATGAAGAAGGATTTCCAGGTGATGAAGCAGCATAACGTCAATGCGATCCGCACCAGCCATTACCCTAATGCCCCGCAGTTTTACCAGCTTTGCGACGAGCTTGGCTTCTATGTGATCGACGAGGCGGATAATGAGAGCCACGGAACCAACGATATTTACATGGAAGAGGACCACGAGGCCGGCTGGAGAGAGCGCTGGAACCACGCGATTTCCGATAACCCTGCATTTACAGAGGCCACGGTAGACCGTGCAAAACGTCTGGTGGAACGCGATAAGAACCGCCCCTGTGTCCTCATCTGGTCCATGGGAAATGAATGCGCCTACGGCTGCACCTTTGAGGCTGCTTTAGCATGGACGAAAGCATTTGATTCCACGAGACTGACTCACTTTGAGAGCGCCCGTTACAGAGACAGCAAAAAAACGTACGATTTTTCCAACATTGACTTATACAGCCGGATGTATCCGCCTCTGGAGGACATTCACACGTATTTTGCGGAGAATCCGAAGAAGCCGTTCGTCATGTGCGAATACTGCCATGCCATGGGCAACGGGCCTGGAGACCTCGAGGATTATTTCGAAGTGATCGAGCAGTATGACGGCCTCTGCGGCGGATTTGTATGGGAGTGGTGCGATCACGGAATTTACCAGGGCAGAACCCTGGAGGGACGCCCGATGTACCTCTATGGCGGAGACCATAAAGAATATCCTCATGACAGTAATTTCTGTATGGATGGACTGGTCTATCCGGACAGAACGCCTCATACAGGCCTTAAGGAACTGAAAAATGTGAACCGTCCGGCGAGAGTCGTCTCCTTCTGTCAGGAGACACGGGAAGCCGTGATCCGTAACTATCTGGATTTTACCAATTTAAAGGAGTATGCGTCTGTTGCATGGGAAGTGACGTGTGATGGAGCGTGCATCGCAGACGGCGTTCTGGAAGGGGCTGCAATGCCGGATATTCTGCCTCACGGGGAAGCCGCCGTCCGCCTGGACTTTCAAGTGCCGGAAGCGGGAAAATGTTTCTTAAAGCTCCGGTATATCCGCAGAGAGAGCACGAGACTGACGGAGGCCGGGACAGAGCTGGGATTCGATGAAATTCTGCTGAAGAACGAAGACGGAAGAAACCAGACCGCCCTGCGCATGCTGGAACGGTGCGGCAAGGCGTGTGCGGACAGGAATCAGTCCAGCCCGTTCACGGTAAAAGAAGACGACCGCCGTCTCTTTGTGTCCGGACCGAATTTTGCTCACGTTTACAATAAACTGACCGGTGTTCTGGAAGAGATGAATGTCAACCAGTGCCGCCTCCTGGAACGGCCTGTGGAATACAACATATGGCGGGCGCCTACGGATAATGACCGCTACATCAAACTGAAATGGCAGAAGGCCCATTACGATATCACGTATTCGAGGGCGTATCAGACGGATTACTCTGTCACAGCGGAAGGCGTGCGTATCCATTCGGTACTTGCGATTCTCTCACCGGTTATCCAGAGGATTTTAAATATGGAGGCAGAGTGGCTGATCGGAGCAGACGGAAGAGTGGATGTGAACTTAAACGTGAAGCGCGACACCGAGCTGCCGGAGCTTCCGAGATTTGGCCTCCGCTTATTCCTGCCGAAGGACATGGAGGA
>NZ_JBKVCZ010000004.1:54929-104209 GCF_046966825.1 Hungatella sp.
ACTACGGACTGGGGCCGGTGGAGAGCTACTGTGACAAGAGAAGGGCGTCCAGCCACGGAACATTTACGGCTCATGTGACAGAGCTTCATGAGGACTATATCCGTCCGCAGGAAAACGGAAGCCACGATGACTGCGATTTCGTATCGCTGGCTGGCCGGAGAGCCGGTTTGACGGCAGCGGGAGATAAGACCTTCTCCTTTAACGCTTCCGTGTATACCCAGGAGGAACTGACGGAAAAAGACCATAATTACGAACTGGTCCGTTCGCCTTATACGGTGCTGTGTCTCGATTACCGGATGAATGGCATCGGTTCCAACAGCTGCGGACCGAGACTGATTGAAAAGTATCGGTTGGATGAAGAAGAATTTTCCTTTGGAATCAGCTTGATTCCGGAGGTGAAAGCGGAATAAAATGAGAATGCCGGTACGGTCCCAGACCGTACCGGCATTTTTTTCAAGTCAGCCTTCTCGGAAGCGGCAGAAGTACTCCTCTGCCTGCTCCGGCGAAAGGGAAAAACGCTTTTCCAGCTTCTGAAGGATTATGTTTTTAGGAGTGCCTTCTTCAATATGGTCCAGGATGAATGCACGGATGCCCTGTTCCATGCCCCGCTCCATCCCCTGTTCCATGCCGAGCTTTTCCCGTTCCTCCAGCTTATCTGCAAATAATTCTTCCAATGCGTTGCACATGTCGCGTCCCTCCTTATATTTTTTCCAGTTTGCACGTACAATGAAATCCATGGCCGCCTCGTAGAGCGGGTTCTTTTCTTTCCCTGCATAAGCTTTGGCAAGCGGTTCGATGTCCTCCTGAAGGCTCAGGTTCGTCCGAAGACGGCTCAGCCAGGTGAACTCTTCGCTGGAAAGCCTGGGGAGAATCAGAATCTGCATCGGGAACATGAGTCCCGTCACATAGTAGATCCCCGGATATTTTTGAGAGATGTCTGCATGATAGAGATCCATTAAAAATGCAGCCAGCTTCCTGGGATAGTGGCTGACAGCCAGTGAGATGGTAAGCTCCTCCGGAGGAATTTCCCGTTCTTTTTCTGTGTTGGACTGGTAAATGCAGGCGTACCCTGTTACCCTGTAATAATCGTTGATGCTGAAATAATCTTCCGGGTTCTTATACTCAATAATATTGTACTTCCGGAAAATATGACCGATACTTTTAGAAAGAATTTTATCCGGCTCCGGTTTGATCACAAGGGTATCAATCTGAAGCGGTTTTTCGGTCAGATTGAATTCTTTCAGAAATTCGAGCCGGCAGGGCTCATCCATAAACTCAATCTGTAAGGCCGCCTGGAAAGCCGGATGCCACTGTAAAGCTTTTTTCGTCATCGATTCCTCTCCTGTTATTATAATCAAAAATGCGTCAGGTATCAACAGGTATTCACAGACATTCCCCCTTTGAGTCAGATATTTTGTTTGCGGTGTATCCAAAATAAGTGATGGAAACTTATGGCCGAACTGGCCCTGACGGCATCGTCTGATCCCGTATGACGCCGTATGCTGTACAGATGACAGCCACGGACTTGATGAACGGCTCTGCGCACAGGACTGTGCGGCAGAGACTGCTTTTATTTTACCATATTTACGGCAGAAAGCCAGAAAAAAATTACAATACATATACAAAAAAATCACACAATAGAAATCCAGAAAAATCATTTAAACATAAAATTAAAAAAGCAGCACCGGTATACTTACCAGAAACAGAAAATACCAATTGCATGAAGACCGTCCCTATGATATAGTAAAAGAGTATCGGAGAACGTTCCGTTCTCTATTTCTGCAGTTCACCGGCAGTTCGCCGCAGTTTCAGGAAAAGCTACAAAAGAGAATAGAGAACAGGAGAGTGATGCGTTTTGAGGGGATAGGGGCAGGAATTTTTTTACTTTCAGCAGTGTAAAAACGCGGGAATTCAGGAAAATTCCAGTTGACATTTAGGGACAAGTATACTATGATTATAAGCAGGAAAAGAACATTTGTTCGCATTGGAGGATAACATGAATAAAGATGATAAATTAAAGGCACTTGATGCCGCCATTACACAGATTGAGAAAGCATATGGCAAGGGTTCCGTGATGAAGCTGGGAGACGGCGGCGTGAAGATGAACGTGGAGACTATTCCGACTGGTTCCTTAAGCCTTGATATCGCCCTGGGACTCGGTGGAATCCCGAAGGGAAGAGTCGTGGAGATCTATGGCCCGGAGTCCAGTGGTAAGACGACCGTGGCTTTACATATGATTGCAGAAGTTCAGAAACGCGGCGGCATCGCGGGCTTTATTGACGCCGAGCATGCCCTTGATCCGGTGTATGCGAAGAAGATCGGCGTAGATATCGATAATTTATATATCTCTCAGCCGGATAACGGAGAGCAGGCGCTGGAGATCACAGAGACGATGGTGCGTTCCGGAGCGGTTGACATTATCATCGTGGACTCGGTTGCAGCCCTTGTTCCGAAGGCGGAGATCGAAGGCGACATGGGTGACTCTCATGTAGGTCTGCAGGCCCGTCTGATGTCTCAGGCGTTAAGAAAGCTGACCGGTGTCATCAGTAAGTCCAACTGTACGGTACTCTTCATCAACCAGCTGCGTGAGAAGGTAGGCGTTATGTTCGGCAGCCCTGAGACAACGACTGGCGGCCGTGCCCTGAAATTCTACGCCTCTGTACGTATGGATATCAGAAGAATTGAATCCTTAAAGCAGGGCGGCGAAGTGGTTGGTAACCGCGTACGTGTGAAGGTTGTTAAGAATAAGATTGCTCCGCCATTCAAAGAAGCGGAGTTTGATATCATGTTTGGAAAGGGTATTTCCAAAGAAGGCGATGTGCTCGATCTGGCGGTGAAGGAAGATATTGTGGAGAAGAGCGGCGCATGGTTCGCTTACGGCGGAGCAAAGATCGGCCAGGGCCGTGAGAATTCTAAAATTTATCTCCAGGATAATCCTGCTGTCTGTGAGGAGATCGAGAATAAGGTGCGCGCCCGTTACGGACTCGGTGAAGATGGTGCGGCTCCGGCAGGTGCTTCGGCAGGCGGCGCTCCCGCGGGAGAAGCTGCTCCGGAAAAAGAGAGTAAGAGAATTAAGGCCGAACCGAAGGAATCATAAGTCTGGCTAATAAGATGGCAGGGAATCATAAAAAGTGAGCCATAAAGACAGCGATTCATAAAATAAGTAAATAACAAAAGTAAGGGGCAGGTATGACAGTTACGGAGATCACACCCCTTGATAAGCGCAGGAGTAAAGTCATTCTGGATGAAGACTTTGCTCTTGCGCTTTATAACGGGGAAATAAAGCGGTATCACATTGAGACGGGAGAGGAACTGCCGGAGGAGACGTATCGGGAGATCATGGAAGAGATCCTTTTAAAGCGTGCGGTGGAGCGGGTCTGTTACCTGCTGAAGTCTTCCGATAAGACGGAACAGGAGCTGCGGAAGAAGCTGAAGGACGGATACTATCCCGGGGAAGCCATTGATTATGCCATCGAATTCCTGAAGAAGCACCGGTATATCAACGATGAAGAGTATGGCAGGCGCTACGTGGAGTATCACTCCACAAAGAAAAGCAAGCGGCAGATTCAGTACGAGTTACAGCGAAAGGGGCTTTCCAAGGAGGCGGTTTCCGACATTTTAGAGGAGCATCCGGTGGACGAGGAGGCGCAGATCAGGGACTACATCAGACGGAAGAGACTGGAGCCGGAAGCCATGACACTGGAAGAGCGGAGAAAAGCTATGGCAGCGCTGGGAAGAAAAGGATTTTCCTTTGAGACAGTCAACCGGGTTTTCGGCAGTAAGTACGGTGATGACGGGACATTCTGAAAATGTGTAACAGTCCAGACGGCGGGAAAATTGGTGCAGGAAGCAGCGTCAAGCTTGCTTGTAAGCGGCTTTATGTGCCAATTTTCACATCGGATGAATATCCAATGCTTCTTGACCGGCTTTTTCGGTCAAGAAGATGGCCGTCTGAACCGTTACGAAAATGTGTATAAGTATACTGGAAACAGCGGTTAAATACTTGACATAATGTATAAAACAGTTTAAAATTGTAGTGTTGTATTGATGTACAATGAAAATTAAATAAGGAGGTGCTCCTGTGTCAGTATCAGTATTCACGGCTGCATTGATTGCAATCGTCGCATCAGTTGTAGTTGCTTTTATTGCCTGGACTGCTGCCATCGCGTATCGTACGAAATCGTATGAGAGCAAGATTGGTTCTGCAGAAGAAAAATCCCGGGAAATAATAGATGAAGCATTAAAAACCGCTGAGACAAAGAAGCGCGAAGCTCTCCTTGAAGCAAAAGAAGAGTCTTTGAAGACTAAGAATGAACTGGAAAAAGAGACCAGAGAAAGAAGAGCTGAGCTTCAACGTTATGAAAGACGAGTACTAAGCAAGGAAGAAAACCTGGACAAGAAGTCCGACGCAATGGAAAAAAGAGAAGCAGGTCTTGCTGCTCGAGAGGAAGCCCTGAATAAGAGAAACGCCGAAGTAGAGTCTCTCTATGAAAAAGGGATACAGGAACTGGAAAAGATTTCCGGATTAACCTCCGAACAAGCAAAAGAATATCTTTTAAAATCTGTTGAAGATGATGTAAAACATGACACTGCGAAATTAATCAAGGAACTCGACAACAAAGCAAAAGAGGAAGCCGATAAAAAGGCGAGGGAATATGTGGTGACAGCCATCCAGAGATGTGCTGCGGACCACGTTGCAGAGACGACAGTTTCCGTTGTGCAGCTTCCGAACGATGAGATGAAAGGCCGAATCATCGGACGTGAAGGACGCAACATTCGTACGTTAGAAACCCTGACGGGCGTGGAACTCATTATCGATGATACCCCTGAGGCGGTTGTATTATCCGGATTCGATCCGGTTCGAAGAGAAGTAGCCAGAATCGCATTGGAACGGCTCATTGTGGACGGACGTATTCATCCGGCCAGAATTGAGGAAATGGTAGAAAAAGCACAGAAAGAAGTGGAAACCAACATGCGTGAGGAAGGTGAGGCCGCGGCCCTTGAGGTCGGTATTCACGGTCTGCATCCGGAACTCATCAGACTGCTTGGTAAACTGAAGTACAGGACAAGCTACGGACAGAATGCGTTAAAGCATTCCATCGAAGTAGCCCAGTTATCCGGGCTTCTTGCCGGAGAGATCGGGCTGGATGTCCGTATGGCTAAACGTGCCGGTTTATTACATGACATTGGGAAAGCCGTTGACCATGAGATGGAAGGTTCTCACATTCAGCTGGGAGCGGAACTCTGTAAGAAGTATAAAGAGCCCGCAGTTGTGCTGAATACCGTAGAATCCCATCACGGTGACGTTGAACCACAGAGTCTTATCGCCTGCATCGTACAGGCGGCGGACACGATTTCTGCCGCAAGACCGGGTGCAAGAAGAGAGACACTGGAAACATATACAAACAGATTGAAACAGTTAGAAGATATTACAAACTCCTTCAAGGGAGTCGACAAGTCTTTCGCCATTCAGGCGGGACGCGAAGTTCGGATTATGGTAGTACCGGAACAGATTAACGATGACGGAATGATCTTATTGGCGCGAGATATTTCCAAGAAGATCGAAGAAGCCCTGGAATATCCGGGACAGATTAAGGTCAACGTGATCAGAGAGTCCAGAGTGACAGATTACGCGAAGTAATTGTTCGGAGTGAAAGATAAATGCCCTAAAACCCGTAGAAATGTAGTGCTCATGCGGGTTTGGGGCATTTTTTTACTTCTTGTAACTTCTTATAAGTTTTTATGATTTTCAGCTCAATTGGCGTAAAATTGGCGTAAAATAAGAAATGTAATTGGCGTAAAAATTTTGAAGTTAGATTACACCAGAAACCTCTTAAAATAAAGGATTGGACAGTATTTGAACAGAAATATTCAAATAGGATTCCAGTCCTTTTTTTGTCTTCAATTTTTCCCCTTAGATACCTGATTAGGAGGCAATCATGGGAAAATAAGGAATAATCACGAAGAAAAATACAGGTAAAGATAACGAGACATTTCACGACATTATCACACTGCTGAAAATCTACCAAAAGACAGGGATTTCGTACATGAAGGACAAGACGTTTGATGAGAGGTATTACGTATTAACACTTATGGGGATGGCAAGACAACTGGGGGACCGATTGAACCGGGGATTTACCGTCCGATTGATCCGCTGGCGAATGCAAAGGGTTATAAGAAACTGTATCTGGCAGACCATGCGTATTAGTCTGAGAGGATAGAAGTGCTGGAACAGATAACAGACGGTGCCGCCGCGTATCATGCGATTTCTTTCCGCCTTGTATCTTGTCTGGGGGCGGCAGCAGGAGGTACTGGGCAATCAGGGGATACGTCAAAGCAGTTGGCAAAGCGGCCTGTGATGATATCCCTCGGCAAATAAAATTCCCTACTTGACACGTAGATGAAAAAATGCTACTCTGTGATAGACAGACAGTCGGTCTGCGGAGGGGAGACGGAAACATGAGAATTGTCAAGGAAGCAACTGAACGGAAAAATGAAATATTGGATGCGGCGGCGGTTTTATTTATGAAAAAGGGTTTTGACAATACCAGTACCAATGATATTTTAGACGCAGTGGGGATTGCAAGAGGCACCCTTTATCATCATTTTAAGTCCAAGGAGGAGGTGATGGATGCGCTCATTGATCGGCAGATGGAGAAAATTTTGTCAGCAGCCCGACAAGCAGCGGCGGATCTGAGCGTCCCGGTAGAGGAACGGATTATCCGTACAATTACCGCACTTCACATTGGTGAGGAAGGCAGTCCCATGACGGAACATCTCCATAAGCCACAAAACGCGCTTATGCAGCAAAAAATCAATCAGATCACGATGCGGCAGGTTCCTCCTATACTGGCAGGCATCCTGGAGGACGGCATTCGGGAGGGGCTGTTTGAAACGCCCTACCCTCTTGTGTGTATGGAACTGGCGGTCATCTATCTGAAAATGGTTCTTGACGATGGTGTTTTTGAACTGACGGAGCCGGAATCTGCCGCCCGTATTGAGGCGTTCACTTTTCATCTGGAACGAATGTTGGGTGTGAAGCAGGGCCAGTTGAACTTTTTCACAAAACTGTTTGAAAGAAAGGAGGAGCTTTGAGTTCATCAAAAAACCAATTTAGAAAGAATTAAAGAAGGTCTGCCGCCGCCTCTGCGATTTCAGAGGCCACAAAATATTCTGATTACTATGGAGGGAATGCAATGACTGAAAAAGAAATGTGGGCAGCCTATATTCAGGAAAACCCGTGTGGGAGAGCACAATGTCATACTGCGTACCAATGGGGAAGCTGTGTGTGTCACAAAGACGACCCGCGTTTCTGTAGTACCTTTTATGCAGGTGAGTGCGGAACATGCCTGTAAGGAGGGAGAAGGAGATCGGAGCTTAACATACTGGAGAACGGTCCATGCGCAGGCTTTCGCGGATGAACTGGCAGAGATCCATATGAATTTTTCAGAAGATATGCTTGTTGTCTGCGAAGAATTTCAAGTGGTTTTTCTACCCATTGGAAGGTAAGAAAGAAGCTGTGGTTGAGATATATTGATAATAGCAGGTCAATGTATGTCAGAGAATGATCTCAAATTCATGAGAAATGCGACAGACTGATGTCGCATTTCTCATGATAAACTCATCTGAGACAAAGGAGGAATGGGGTATGCCGTTTACTGAACTATGTATTTATCAAGTCAAACCACAAAAGGTTGACGAATTCGAGGCGCTGATGCTGGAAGCGAAAGAGTTTCTGGAAAAGCAAAAGGGGCTGCTCTTACTGCGGTTCGTAAAGAGAGAGTACCATATCGACATGGAACAGATTAAAGAAGGTCTGCCGCCGCCTAAGATCACGCGCATTGTAAAAAGCGTTAAGTATATGCTCTATTGGGAATTTGATACGAAAGAAAGCTATGGGGCAGCACAAAAAAATCTCTACGACAGCTATTGGAAGTCGATAGAAAAATGTCTGGTGGCGCCCCATGACAAATATTTAGGAGAGGGGATGTTTTCGTGGAATTAGCGTATTGCGGCTTAAAATGCGACGAATGTCCTGTTTATACTGCCTCTGTCAGCAAAAATACAGCAGAACAAAGCAGACTGGCAAAAGAGTATTCGACGGACGACTATCAATTCTCAAAAGAGGATATGGTTTGTTTCGGCTGCCATTCTGAATTTACATCTAAGAAAATGTGCGGGGATTGTGAAATAAGAAAATGCGGTGTAGAAAGGGCTGGTAAAAATTGTGCGGAGTGTACGGAGTTTCCCTGTTCGTTACTTGAAGAACAGCTGGGGGACAGTTCTGATGGCCTGAACAGATTAAAGCAGCTTGCCGCAGCAGATAGACAGGCAGAGGGATGATATGCAGATAGACAGACTGATACAAATTGTATTTTTGCTGTTAAGCCGTAACAACCTGACCGCGAAACAGCTGGCAGAGGAACTTGGTGTCTCCACACGCACAATCTATAGGGACATCAATATACTTTCGGTTGCGGGCATTCCAATCACATCACAAAAAGGATATGGCGGAGGGCTGTCTCTGCTGCAAGGTTTTTCATTGGACAAATCCTACTTCACCCAGGCAGAGCAAAGTAATATGATACAGGCGTTACAGATCCTGAAATCATCCAATTACCCGGATGCTGATAAAACCCTGAACAAGGTAGCCGGATTGTTCAGCCACAACATGCAGTCGGAATGGTTAGAGATTGATTTCTCGTATTGGGGCAGCCCTGAAAAGGAACGGGTCAATATTACAGCATTAGAGCGTGCAATCATCAATAAGTATGTGATTACATTCACTTATTTTAATACAGAGTTGACGGTAACCGCCCAAACTGTTGAGCCGCTGAAACTGGTTTTTAAGTCACACGCCTGGTATCTTGTTGCCTGGTCTCTTCATAAAAATGATATTCGTACTTATAAAATGTCCCGTATCAGAGAACTTCAGGTGACAAACCAGTTGTTTGAACGTGTACTGCCGCAGGATTTTTCCATTACTCCTGAATATAAAGAAGAATACAATATACCGATATTTAGATTACATTTTTCTGAAAAAATTGCGTATAAAGTCTACGATGAATTTCAGGAGAAGTACATTAAAAAACTGGATGATGGCACCCTGGAAGTATCGTTCCGCTACCAGCTCAATGAGTGGACGTTCCTTTATCTGCTTTCCTTTGGCGAATATGTTGAAATAATAGAACCTGCTCAGGCAAGGGAGATTCTAAAAGAAAAGGTCAAAAAGATACTTTCTTTGTACCAATAAATGAGAGGAAAATCAGGGGACAACTGCAGATGAATAAAAGATATTTTGGAAGATATTGGCGGACAATTGGAATTTTTACTGTATGGCTTTTCTTGGTGGCCTATGTCTTTGGGGCAGCGAAGGAGGCTCTCAATTCACTTAACATATTGATCAGCCTGATTGTTCTTATTGGCATGGAGTATGGATTGGGCTTTGGACAGGATAAAAGAGTGATAAGAAGCAACCAGAGAAAAATAGAGTCTGACCGACAGCGGCGGGAATCTATGGGTGAGACGGAATGGAACGAATATCAGATCAAAAATAAGAGAATTGCCGAATACAGGAAAAATTTGATGTGGAAAGCGGTTTTCCTGGATTTGGTCATGGGAACCGCCTATATGACAGGGCTGGGGCTTACCTATGGAAAAGACCCCAAATGGCTTAGGGACGCGATTCCGGCGCTTCTTTGGTTCCTCATGTTTTTCCTTGTTTTAGCCGCCTGGATTATCAGTTTTCCCAAACGAATGCGGGAGGGAAAGATATTCATTTGGGAAGTGCTTTTTGTAGCTCCTTTCATGGTTTTTCCGTTTTTTCCTCTGATTTCAGATCGGATAGTGTGCGGTTTTACTGCTTTTACTGGTGGAACGATATTTTCTGTCTTAGCCATCGGGTATATGCGGCAAACACGTAAAAAAGAGAAAGTATGCACGGTAATGACTACTGCGAAGGTGATTGACAATATAAAGAGTACCGTGCATCTGGAACGGCCCGGTGACATTCCTATATATGCTTATCAGCCTGTTTTGGAGTATGGCGCAGGAGGGGAGCGAAAACAGGTGATCTGCGGCGATGGCGAACCGAGTCCCTATCCCCTGGATGAAGTGTATACGATTTATTATAATCCTGAGAATCCTGAGGAATTTCGGTTTGCGGACCATAGGCCTGCCGCAGAACGGTTGATAGGCCCTGTTTTCCTGGGGATAGGAATTGTTCTGCTGGCAGGTGCTGTGGGAATCTGGGGGTTGACTTAAAAAAGAATATGTGAATTATCGTTTGCAAAGGAAGGAAATAGATTTGAAGCGAATTAGAACAATAGTAATATTGATTGGCATTGCAGGCAGCCTGATGTGTTTAAATGGTTGCGGGAGTAGAGAAATACCAACAGAGGCTGCTGTAGAAAGTATTACTCCTATAGAAAGTATTACTCCTATGGAAAGTATTATTCCCACAGAAAGTACTGCTTCTACAGAAAAAGTGACAGAAGAGGAAATGCCTTTGGCCTCCATTTCATCCGAGGAAGCGGCAGGCACCGGCAGCTCAGGGACGGAGAGCGCCGCGCAGAAGGAATCGGAGCTTCCGGACGCATTGCCTTTGGACTTTAGGTTTAGCAGCGGGGCAGGCGCATGGTATACCGTCATTACACTGAATCAGGATGGCTCGTTTAGCGGTGAATATTGTGATTCTGATATGGGGGACAGCGGGGATGCGTATCCTCATGGAAAGGAATATATATGCAATTTCAGTGGACGATTCGATACCGTCGTGCAGATAGACAGCAATACATACTCTATGACGCTTTCTGAAATCACAACAGAAAAAGAATCCGGAGAGGAATGGATTGAAGAGGGCATTCTTCACATAGCATCCGATCCGTATGGTCTTGAGGAGGGGACGGAATATCGTTTGTATCTGCCGGAGACGGAGAAGGAGGGGCTTCCGGAGGACCTCCTCAGCTGGTATCCGGGCTGGAATTTTGCGGATGCAGACGGAAATCTTCCTGACACATTGTCTTGTTTCGGGATTTACAATGTAAAAATGGGATATGGCTTTTTTGCATATTAGGTTTTCGCAACATTGGTATGATAAAACAAACTTATTAAAAAAGGTATAACAGAAGGAGAAAATGGTAAATGGAAGCTCAGAACAAAGAACTGTATTTAAAACATATGAATGAAGAATATAGAGAAAAGCATTATCCGGAACGCTCCGTGTTTGCGGCCCATAAGAAGACACAGAAAGGAGCGAATGCGGTCCTGAGCCTGTTTTTTATAGGACTTTTTCTGGCGGGCAGTCTGGCCGGTTTTGTCTGGTCCATCAACAGGATACAGGAAATCATCAGAGATGCAGAGGAGGATATGCTGGGGGTTGGTATTGGGATTTCTGTCTTTTTCCTTTTGCTGGCCATTGGGTTTGGAGCGCTTATCTATGTAATTGTAAAAGGCATGAGAAAAAGCGCAGACGACTGGATCCGCATCGTTGCCAAAGCTGGTGGTTTAAGTGAACAGGAGGTAAGGGAATTCGACAGGCAGGCGATGGAGCCGGACAGCCTGATTTTAATTCACCTTGGAAAGCTGAAATCCTTTGCAGCCGGACAGAAGGATGGAATTCTGACCAGGGACTATATCTGTCTTTACAACAATAATATGCCCCGTGTGCTGAAACTTGACCGGCTTACAGAGGCTCACTTAAAGGATAACACGTATTATGTCAAAGTTGGAAAGACGCAGAAAAAGGCCCATTATCTGACAATCAATTTGATGAGCAGAGACAATAAAACCGCATGGGCAGAGACGTCGCAGGAATCAGCCAGGGCGCTTCAGGAAGAGCTGGTGAACCGATGCCCCGGAATTGATACCGCTGGCGGCGCTGTACTGGCGGAATGAGAGGGGGGAGCGTGTTTAAAGATTATCCGGAAATACCATTTGCCAGAAGATTACAGGGATTTCCTTTCAAAGGCTTCTCCTCTTAGAGCGGATTTCAGGCTGAGAGGATATCATGGGCCTGTTACAGGATATGGAGCACAAAATCTCATTCATTATCAGAGGGGCTACAGCTATAATCCGGTTGAAAAAAGAGTATTGACAGTTGGAATAAAGACTATCTTGTGATTGCGGACAGGGAAGCCGATCCTTTTTGTATTGATCTTACGCTGGAAAAATCACCGGTCTACTTTGCACTGCATGGTATGGGCAAGTGAGAGTTTTCAGAAGCATTCAGGGAATTTATGGATTTCCTGAAGCACATCACGGTCTGACGATCAGGCATTGACAGCGCAAAGCTGTGTGGGTGTGGCATGGGGGCTCTTATGTTGATTAACACTGTTAAGAATGTTATCTATATTGTTTTTTGCTTTATAAGTACAATCTATCTGTCTGAGATGGAGTTACTGGCGGCGTTCCTGCTTTTTTTTGCCATCCCCGTATTGCTCGAGGGGTGGCTGAACAGATATGAAAGAAAAGGCAGGAGAAAGAGCCGAAAACGGAACTATGATGAGGCAATCCTGTATTTCAGGAAGAGCTATGCATTTTATGGGCGTCATGCCTGGACAGAGGTATGCCGGCGCTGGTGCTGGCCTTTTCGTAAAAAGAATACGGGACAGGAGGCGGCAGTTGCCCAGATGCTTCTGTGCTATTTAAACTTAGGACAGCGCAGCAAGGCTCTTGAATGCAGAAAAGAACTGCAGGAAAGATGGCCCGAAGGTCTGACCGGGAGTGAAGATTTTTCATTTTTAGAGGTTTTGGAGGATGGAAATTATCAGGAGTTCCAAAGAGAAAACGAAGAACAGGTGACGGCTGCTTTGTCGGGCTTATTGAATCCGGGAGAAAAATTGGAGCTTTGTTTTTATGGCATCACAGACAGACGTGGGAAAAAGGGCAGAAGGTGGAAAAAAAGGCCCTGTTTTGTGGGGCTTAGCGGAAGTGATCTATTTATTGCCGTCTTAAAACGGCCGTCAATGGAAGAAACAGCGTGGACAGAACGGTATTCGCTTGATGTCAGGCATGTAAAAGAGAAAGTTCGTTTTTCAGATTGGTGTATCTTTGAGATCCTGTGTGTGAATGGGGATCGATTAAGGATTCAATGCCTGAAGATGCTGGCAGCGAATCAGTATGCGGGGCAGGAGGAGAACGTCAGACGGTTTGAAGATGCTCTGCGCCGCCTGGAGATAAGGCCAAACGAGCGTTCAATATGAGATGGAAATGCAGGAGTTCTTGATGAACCGATACTGGGTATGTACTGCACGTACAGGAGATGAGCTTTTGAATCGGCCCCATGTCATCAAAGATAGACGAAAATGTCATCAAATAACAGGCATATTTTCACTCAAAGCGTTATAATGAAGCTGTGATTGTTTGGCGTGTGCGTAAGGGATTGTTCCGATGCTGGCGTTTGGATATACTTTTCTTATTCACTTTTTTTATTCGACAAAAGGAACCGTATTCTTTTTTCTGATGGCCGTTATAGCAATGGAGTTCATCTGCCAGTATTTTGTGGTGAAAAAGGGTAAGGTACGAAACCGAAAGACAGCGGCGTTCACGGCTTTTTTGCTGAGCGCCTTTTTTGTATTGTTTTCCGGTGCGTCCGGTTTCGTGGTATACGGTGTTCGTGATGAATTATGGCTTTCTGCACTGCAGTTTTTGACAGTACTTTTGTTCCTGGAGGCTGGTTTCCTGATGGAGTCTTCGAAGCCATTCTGCGAGGTCAGCAAAACATGGGCGAAGGAAGTTACTATCCTGTTTGAACTGCCGGAGGATACGGATGCGCTGGTCAGAAAACTGCTGACCTGTGATGATTCTCTGTTTGATGGTTTGAAGAGAATATCCGCAGACCATGCGCAGGCTGACGGAAGGGGAGCCAGATTACTACCTGACCGTGGTAAAGAAAAGGGCAAAACAGGGCAGAGGCGGGCTGGGAGCACAAAGCCGGGATGGTAACTGCTGATTCCGGAATAGCGGTAAAACTGTATTATCTTGTACTTGTGGCAGGGAGTGTATTCTACCTGGTCCTGGTTGTACGGATGCACTTTATTTGAAGCAGAATGGGAAGCATAGAGTATTTTATAAGGAGGAACACGGAGGATGAAGGGAAAATTGTTTGGAATGACAGCTGCGGCCAGTATCATTCTGTTGTCGGGAGCGATTCTGATTTCTACGGCGGCTATCAGCGCACAGCCTGTGCAGGCGGCGGAAGATCATGCGGCCGGAAGCATGCAGAGGCAGGTCGAATGGGGGATTGCGCCGTTTACCAGTGCGGATATATCCGTAGAACTGGCAGAGGTATCATTTTTGACGGCGGAGGATTACGGCATAGAGATGGTGTGGGCTGACGAACGGATCAAGCCAAATTATAAAGTCAGCAATGGAAAGCTTACCGTTTTTACCCCCGAGCATGGATCTCTCAGGCTTCGCAATGCCGAGAGCGGACGGTTCATCGTGTATTTGCCGAAGACGGTCGAATTGGATACGGTTTCTCTCAAGACAGACCTGGGAGGGATACAGATTGCGGACAGGAAGATCAATTCCTTACAGGCTCATTGCGATGCGGGAGATATCTTGCTGAACCGGGTTTCTGTCCAGGATTTAAAAATCGAACAGGATCTGGGAGATGTTGGTATGCTGGACAGCAGTGTGACCCATTCGGTGGATGTGCAATGCAGCGCCGGTGAGGTTACGGTCTCCGGGAATATTCAGGGTAACGTAAATCTCTCTGTTGATCTTGGAGATATTTGCTTTGAGACAACAGCGGAAGCTGCAAAATATCAATATAATTTGTCGGTAGACATGGGAACGATTATAGTAGACGGCAGCAGGAGTGAGGGAAGCCGGACGCATCAGGGCGGTCCGTCTGCGCTGACTGCACAGTCCAGTGCCGGTGAAGTGGAAGTCAGATTTCATAGTGCAAATGCCATGGGCGCGGAGAATGCAGGCACCGATGTTTCCTACAGGGAATATGCGCCATATGGAATCACATATGTTTTGAGCCGGCGGGCGCTTTACTACGAAGGTCATCCTGTGCAGGGCTTTGTCGGAAGGATTGCTTCAAATGGCAGCCGCCATGACTGGTATTTGAACCGCGACACAGACTCCGGGATATTTTTACAGGGAAGGTATGAAAATGGGACGCTGACCGGGATTGACAAAATGACGGAGGCGCAGATTACTGAGATATTTGGCGCAGATTCGGTGAAATGAGAAAACAGGAATAAGAAAAAACAGATGATAATTGGAACAGGAGTAAATGATGAAAGTGAAAAAGATAAACTGGCTGCTTATGGTAATCCATCTGGTGGTGGGATTTGGAATTTCTGCGGTTCTGGTACTGGTGGGTGGAAGCAGCCTGCCCTATGAAATGGCAGATCTGATGGTTGGAATGGCAGTATTTGGGGTGATTTTGTCGGCGCTGTCTCTCCTTATTTTAGGGGCGCTGTTTTATGCGGTCGGCAAAAAACAGATGGCAGGCCGTCTGGCGGCAGATGGCTTCCGGTGTACCAGCCGGTTTGACAGCTACAATGCCGTCGTGGCGATTGACGCGAACAAAGGGAAAATAGGACTGCTGATGCGGCTCAATCCATTTTCTGTTCAGATCCTGGAGGCTTCGGGAATCCGTTCGGCGGAGGTCAGCGATGGAAGGGGGATAACGGGAGGGACAAGCCTGGTGAGCTTCCGATTCTGCCTGGATGGGATGAAATTTAAAATTCCTACATTTTCATCAAATCGCTGTTATAATATGAAATCAAATGAAGTTATAGAGGGAATCGAAAAAGCTGAGAAACAGGTCGAGTATCTGCTGGAGGCAAAACGAAACTCGGAGACCGTGTTTGGTGAGTGAGTGCGGAGGAGGAATCATGGGATTATTCAACAAACTATTTAAGAAAAATGAAGCGGCACAGATACCAGCACCAGTATCGGCACAGACACCAGCATCGACAGCAACACCCGCACAGGAATCGCTCTGCCCTAATAAGGATACCATAATGGGATTCGCCCTTCTTCATACGGCTGAGCTTTCAGAGGAGGAGCTGACAGGGGCGATAAAAGAGGAATTTGGCCCTGAGACGGCGACAGAGGTTTCCAGAGACAATCTGTTCTCTGTGATTGTAAGCAGGGAGGAGGCGCAGTTTATCTGTACGCTGATGCCGTTTGCTGTGCCGGACCATGAGGTGGAGAAACTGTTTCCGTTTCATTCGCTGTCGCCGGAGGCGGAGCTGGAGATGGGGAGACATCAGGCATTTCTGATTATTGCAGGCAATGGGTTTGAACTGGAAAAGAAACGGGAGGCCTGTCTGGCGTTTAACCGGCTGTGCGGCGCGGTCATGAGACTGGAACAGGCTGTCGCCATGTATATGGGAGGGGCAGGGCTGCTTCTGGAAAAGGAAATTTATCTGAGACACGTGGAAATTATAAAGTCTCCCGTCGGTGAAGACCGGAACTATTTTCCGGCGCCGCTCTGGATCCGGGTACTTCTCTATCTCGATGACGGAAAGAAGATGGCCCGGACCGATGGCCTTGCAGATTTTGGTTATCCGGATGTCTGTGTTTTTAATACCCATCAGGAGCCGGAGGCGCTGTACCAGCAGCTGTATCTCATGGCGATCGAGGAGATCACCGGCAGAGGTGTCTACCGCAGTGGGGACCTGATCCGGATTGACGAAGAAACGGAGGCCGTCTGTAAACTGGCGGACGGTGTTTTACATATTATTGGCACGTGAGACCAGGGCGTGCCGATGGCAGAAATGAATCTTCAAATACGCCCAGGTACTGCATTGCACAAATACCGGTGAATTCAGCACGAATGCCTCACAGCCGCAGAGAACTTGTATCTTTGCAGCTGTGAGGTATTTTTATTACAGGGAGCGTCTCCCGGTGATCCGGCAGAGTTTTTTACATTAAACTTAAGTTTTCTACATTCTGTGGCATTATGAACCGCCGTAATGTTATAATTGATACTCAATCGGTTTACTGTGTATCATTGGCGAACAGCCATGGACATCTTTGCGGATTTTCAGAACCGGGCGCCGGACGGGGGATTTTTCCGGAAGGAATCGTGAATTTCTAACCGTACTTTAACCCTGGCTTCTGTATAATAAGCCTGTGATCACATAACACAGAAAATAAAAGAGCGAATAACAGGAGGCATTTATGATGTTAAAACACAGAGCAACAGCCATTTTGGCAGCAGCAGCCGTAGCAGCCACGACGTTAGCCTTTACCGCTTCTGCGGCGGTAAAGGATGTACAGGCGGATACCAGCAAATCCGCCGTATGCACTTCCACCGTTATGGACCATGCGGACGGGAATAGACAATATAAGTCTGAGATCAGAACCGATGAAAATGGGGAAACGTATATTATCGCGGAAGACGGATCGAAGATTTATATCAGCTGGACGGAAAAAGGAATCAGCAATGACGGCAGTGTCGTATACAGCGTCGTCGCGGCTGAGTAGAATGATTTTAACGGGATACCAAAAAGGATGAGAGGATTTGATTTACCATGAGACTTTTGATTGTGGAAGATGAGGAAGATATGCGGGAGGCGTTGTGCTACGGCCTGCGCAGACGCGGGTATGCGGTGGACGCCGCAGGTGACGGCGCCGACGCGGTCGAACAGTGCGGGATCAATGAGTATGATCTGGTGGTGCTCGACTTAAATCTCCCCGGTCTGGATGGCATGGAAGTGCTGAAGCACATTCGGTCCATGGAGAACCCGGCGAAGGTGCTGATTCTCTCTGCCCGCTCGGAGCTTGCAGACAAGATCAGCGGGCTGGACAGCGGAGCCAGCGACTATCTCACCAAGCCGTTTCATTTTGAGGAATTAGAGGCACGCATTCGTATGCTGCTGAGAAGATCATTTATCCAGACAGAGGCCGCCCTGACGAGGGGAGGTCTCTGTCTGGATTCCAATTTAAAGACAGCTGCTTTTCATGGAAAGCAGCTGGAATTCTCCATGCGTGAATTCGCAATTCTGGAATATCTGATGATTCATATGGGCAGGCTGGTCAGTGCAGAGGAACTGCTGGAGCATGTGTGGGACAGGGAGGCCGATCCCTTTTCCAATCAGGTGAAGGTCTATATCAGCGTCATACGGCGCAAGCTGCAGGCGGTTACGGATGAGGAAATCATCCGCAGCATCCGCGGCGCCGGATATCTGATCGATAAGGAGGAACCTCTATGATGAAGAAATTGTCACTCCGTATGCGGCTGACCCTTCTCTCGGCCCTGGTGATGGCCAGTGTGGCAGTCATACTGACCAGCATGTTCTTATTTGGGGCAGACCGCATTTTCGTACGAGATTTAGAGCAGAAGATGACGTTTCAGCCCCAGGATATTATCATCACCAGTGTTAAGAAAGAGGGAGTCTCTAACGAAAATATGGACTTGCAGGAGGTTACCGTTTCCTTGAAAAAGGCGGGTACGCAGTTTAACCTATGGGGGATGGCGGCCCTTTTTCTGGTCCTTATTCTGGGAACAGGGGCGACGTGGCTGATGGCGGGCCATGTGCTGAAGCCGCTGAAGGAGCTGTCGTCCGCGATTGAGGAGATCAGCGGCAATGATTTGTCGAACCGCGTGGAGATACAGGGCAGACAGGATGAGATCGGCCGGCTGGCCCGGTCTTTTAATCATATGATGGATAAAGTCAGCGCTTCATTTGAACGGCAGAAACGTTTTTCCGCCAGTGCCGCCCATGAGCTGAAGACTCCGCTTGCCACGATTCTCGTGAATCTGGAGGTTCTGGAGCTGGACGGGAAGACCTCGCCGGACCGCATGGAAAAGGTGCTGACCATCGTAAAAGCGAATACGGAGCGGATGATCCGTCTGGTGGAGGACCTGATGCGTCTGACGTCGGATAAGGACCACGAGATGGAGGAGGAAGTGGAGCTGAGCGAAGTGTTTGCCATAACGCTTGATGAGCTTTCACCGCTGATCCGAAAAAAGGACTTGACCGTCTCCATCGAGAATACGCCGGATATCAGCCTGACCGGCAGCCGCGTCATGCTTTACCGCGTTATGAGCAATCTGCTGGAGAACGCGGCAAAATACAACCGGGAGCATGGGTCCATCTCGATTGTCACGGGAAGAGATGATAATGGTGTGACTGTGAAGATCGAAGACACGGGAATTGGAATCCCGGAAGAAGCGCTTCCCCATATTTTTGAACCGTTTTACCGGGTGGATCAGTCCCGGTCCCGCGCCGTGGGCGGAGCCGGTCTGGGACTTCCCCTCGTAAAGGACATCGTGGAGAAGCACGGGGGAGAGGTCACGGTGAAGAGCGCGGCTGGTGAGGGAACGACATTTATACTGCGGTTCCCTGCCTCATACCGCGGTGTGGAAAGGCGCGGACGTGTATCTCCTCGACATGGAAAAATAGTCTGCGGCAATGATTAAACAGGTGGAACAGAACCGAACTTTGTGCTATGATAGGGAAGTATAATTGAATCATATGATATTAAGTGCATGTTCAAGAGGGAATCAGGTGAGAATCCTGAGCGATCCGGTCACTGTATTCAGGGAGCGATATCTTCAAATCCATTGCATCAAAGATGTGAGAAGGGAAGATGGAGCATTGATCTGTAAGTCAGGAAACCTGCTTAATAGGAAAAGATGAAGCCTCCGTGTAAGGCAATGCATCTGGGATAAAGAAGCTCTTTTTTTGCCGTAAGGCGCAGAAGGGGCTTAATAGTTTATGCCTGATGACGGGAACGCGGAATAAAAACGCGTTTCTTTTTTTGTTTCTGGCGGCTTCTGATTTGGCCTGCGCTTATGAATTACGGTATGATATGCAGTTATACAAGGATGATACCTGCGAAAAGCAGATGAATGGAGGAACTATGAAAGAGAGACAAAAGAGACGAAGTGCGTATTCCATGTTCGCGCTCCTGGCGGTGATTCTGACCCTGATGCTTAGCGGCTGTTCCGGTCAGAAGGCCGGCACACAGAGCACAGAGACCGCTCAGACAAGTGCTGAGGCAAAGACCGGGGCGGGCACAGAAACAGGTTCAGAGGAAAAGACCACAGAAGCGGCCGTGAATCCGGACGATGAGATTGTCCTGGCGGGCTACCGGAATGTGGCGCCTGGCGTGGATGACGCCTACTACTGCAGCGTAATTCTCTATGTATGGGAACCGCTGATCACGATGGATGCAGCCGGACAGCCGGTAGGAAAGCTGGCGAAGAGCTGGGAGATGTCTGACGATGCGAAGACCTGGACCTTCCATTTACAGGAAGGCGTCAAATTCCATGACGGCGAAGCGTTCAATGCGGACGCAGTGCTTTATAACTTTGACCGGATGAGATCAGAGGTGAAGCCTTCCGGCTTCTACAGCCTGAACATCGACAGCTTTTATCCGAATCTTGACCAGGTAACGAAGGTGGATGATTATACGGTGCAGCTGACCTTTACAGAGGCCTCACCGACCCTTCTTTTTACCATGACAAATTTCGGAAGCGCCATGTACAGCCCCAAATGCTTTGATGAAAATTATAATTACACCGGCATTGCACAGGGGACGGGACCATTTAAGATTACTGAGAATGTTAAGGATCAGTACGTACTCCTGGAGCGCAACGAGGATTACTGGGGAGAGAAGGCTGCGGCGAAGACAATCCGCGTGATGACGATCCCGGATGTCAATACCAGATTCTCCGCTATGAAGTCCGGAGAAATCATGGGCGTTATTGATTTAAAGGCGATCACGCCGGCTCTCGCTGTGGAGCTTGTAAAGGATGACCAGTTTGCGATCACGACGACCAATTCTACCATGATCGATTTCCTGTGCCTCAATGGAACAAAGGCGCCGTTTGATGATGTCAGAATGAGAAAGGCGTTCAGCCTTCTGGTAGACAGAAACGCCATTGCGGATCATATCTATCTTGGATACGCATCCCCTACTTCCAATATCTTAAACTACAGCACGCCGTTCTATAAGGACTTCCCGGTGGAATACGACCCAGAGCAGGCAAAAGCGCTTGCAAAAGAGGTTCTGGGAGATCAGAGAGTCAGCGTAAAGTATCTGGTTCAGCAGGACAACACGGAGCAGAAGGCGGAGGCGGAGCTGATCGCGGCGATTCTTCCGGAGATCGGAGTGGACGTGACCATCGAATCCTATGACTGGGCGGCCATGAAGGATATGATGAAGAGCGGGGATTACGATATTGCACGCGGCCAGCAGGGGCTTTCCAATATGGAAGCCATCACCATCTTTAAGCGTTTCATGTATTCCACAGGCGATCAGAACGTGAACTACAGCCTTGGAGTAAAGAGCGCGGAAATTGATGGCCTGATCGATCAGGCGGATGCGGAGATCGATCTGGTAAAGCGTCAGGAAGCTTACGATAAGCTGCAGGAAATCTCCGTTGAGACGCAGCCTGTGCTTCCTCTCTACAACGAAAAGACTCTGATGGTCTACAATAAGAAACTGGCCGGATATGAGGCGCAGATCTACGGACTGGATCTGACAAAGGTAGGCTGGGCACAGTAAACAGGGAGAGTATGAGATGCTTCGATATATAGTTCGGCGGATTCTGTCCGTGATTCCTGTGTTAATCGGAATTTCCGTCATGGCCTTCATGCTGGGCTTATTGACACCGGGAGACCCTGCGGCCATGGCCCTTGGAAGGGATGGCGTCTCTCAGGTGACGCCGGAGCTTTTAGAGGCCAAGAGGGAAGAGCTGGGATTAAATGATCCCGGTGCGGTCCAGTATCTGCGCTGGGCGGGAAAGGTACTGCAGGGAGATTTAGGCAGATCATACAGCGATCAATCGCAGGTGAGCGGAGAACTTCTCCGCCGCCTGCCCATGACGCTTAAACTGGCATGTTCCGGGATGGCACTGGTGTGCGTCTTCGGGATATCCTTCGGAATATTCTCTGCGGCGTTTGTGAACCGCGCGCCCGATCAGGGAATGAAATTTCTTACAAATCTTATGATGGCAGTACCGTCATTCTGGCTGGCAATCGTCATGATTATCCTGTTTGGTGAAAAATGGAAGCTGCTCCCCACCAATGGCGTGGGAGGCATCCGTCATATGATTCTGCCGTCGGTCACGCTGGCCTGCGCCAATATCGCCATGACCCAGCGGCTGATGCGGTCTTCCATGCTGACGGAGTTCGGCAGGCAGTATATGCTGGCGGCTGACGCAAAGGGGATTAAAAAGAGCAGGCTGATGCTCTGTCACGCGTTTCCCAACGCGGTGCTTCCGGTGATTACGCTGTTCGGTAATTACCTGGGGGGAATGCTGGGAGGTTCCGTGATTATTGAGAATATGTTTTCCCTTCCGGGAATCGGCTCCTACGTGCTGGAGGCCATTCACTCAAGGGATTATCCGGTGATTCAGGGATATGTGCTGTTTACCGGCGTGATCTATGTCACCGTTTCTCTCGCAGCAGATTTACTATGCGCATGGCTCAATCCGAAGATACGGCTGGGAGACGGCGGAAAGCGCGGGGAGGGAGGCAGAAATGAGTAAGAGACAGATGATTCCGGGAATCATCGGAATTGTAATACTGACCGTGATTCTGGCAGGCAGTGTTCTGGCGCCTGTGCTGGCTCCTTATGAAGTCAATGCCGTCGATATGTCCCAGACACTTAGGACGCCGTCCGCGGCCCATTTATTCGGCACAGATCTGCTGGGGAGAGATATTTTCAGCAGAATCCTGTACGGCGGAAGGAGCTCGATTCTTCTTTCCCTGACAGCGACTGTGCTGTCCATGCTGGCGGGCATGGCGGTGGGAACGCTGGCAGGCTATTACGGAGGCATCTGTGATGATGTGATCCTTGTCTGCATGAATATCTTTCAGGGACTGCCGGGAACCAGCTTAATGATCGCCATCGCCGGGATCATGGGACCGAGCTTTCAGAGTTTGATGATCGCGCTTGTGCTGACCAGCTGGACCGGATTTGCCAGGATTATCCGCACGGAGGTGCTGCGGCTGAAGGAGGAGAATTTCGTGAAGGGGCTTAAGATTCTGGGCGTCTCCGATCAGGCGATTATCTGGAAACACATCGTGCCCAATATGAAGGGCAATACGGTTGTGCTGTTTGCCACCAGGATTGGCCGCTGTATTCTGTCCATTTCGGGACTCAGCTTTCTGGGGCTTGGCATACAGCCGCCTAACCCGGACTGGAGTGTTATGTTAAACGATGCCAGAATGAATTTCCGTTCCTATCCCCATCTGATTATTGCGCCGGGCGTGTGTCTGGTGCTCCTGCTTCTCGGGATCAATCTGGTGGGCGACATGCTGCGGGATCTGATGGATCACAAGAGAGGGGAGGCAGGAGGCTATTGATGGATGATAATCTGACCGTCCAGGATGCGGTGGTGCATTTTCAAGTGAAGGACGGACTCGTAAAGGCGGTTGACCACGTAAATGCCAGGTTTGCGGCGGGAGAGATCACCGGTCTGATCGGAGAGAGCGGATGCGGGAAATCTGTGCTGGGCATGGCGATTCTGGGCCTGCTTCCCGCCTACGCCAGGACGGAAGGCGCGATCTGGCTGAATGGACAGAATCTCTTATCGCTGGACTCCAGACAGATGAGGAAGCTGCGGGGGCGAAAACTGGGGCTGATTCCTCAGAATCCGGCAGACTCCTTTAATCCGGTGCGGAAAATCGGCGGGCAGATCAGGGAGGCGCTGGCCGTGGGAAACCAGAAGGGCCAGAAAAACGAAATGGCAGCCAGACTCCTGGTGGAATTTGGATTTGAGCCCCAGCAGGCCGGACGGGTGCTGTCGTCCTATCCCTTTGAGCTGAGCGGCGGCATGAACCAGAGGGCGGCGGCTGCCATGGGAACGGCCTCCTGCCCGGAATGGATGATTGCGGACGAGCCTTCCAAGGGGCTTGATGAGGCGCTGCGGCATCAGCTCTATGAGACCCTCTATACGGTGAAAAAAAGGGGGATCAAGGGCATGCTTATCATAACCCATGATCTTCAGCTTGCCACGGGTCTCTGTGACAGTCTGGCAGTGATGTACAGCGGCGAGATGATCGAATTTGGAAAAAATGTTCTGGCCGATCCGAAGCATCCCTATACCCGGGGACTTTTACAGTCGCTGCCGGTAAACGGTATGCATCCCATGAAGGGCTGCGCTCCCGCGCCCGGCGAACAGATCGGCGGATGTAAGTTTGCGTCAAGATGCCCTGACGCGGAGAAACGGTGTTTCTGTGAAAGGCCGGAGGGCTATGAGACAGAGGGCCGGATTGTGAGGTGTTTTCAGTATGCTTGAGATGCGGGAGATCACGAAAGCCTACCAGAGAAGGCAGACGGTGGAGGTGCTGGACGGCGTCAGTCTCCAGCTGGAAAAGGGAAAGACGCTGGGACTGATGGGAGCCAGTGGAAGCGGGAAGAGCACGCTGGCCAGAATTCTGCTCATGATGGAGCCCGCGGACAGCGGGGAGATCTGTTTCCACGGTCAGACCGTGAATGGAAAAGACAGGCGGCTCATGAAGCAGTTCAGGCGGCGCGTGCAGTATATTTCCCAGCATCCGGAATCGTTTCTGGATCCCAACTGGAAGATCGGAAGGAGCGTGATGGAGGCGGCGAAAGTCTATGGCTGCCGGGAGGCGGATCAGAAGCTTAAAAAGCTGCTCGCCCAGGTAAAACTGGGCCGCGCGGTGCTGGACCGCTATCCGCATCAGGTGAGCGGAGGGGAAATACAGCGGGCCGCGTTGTGCCGTGCGCTTTTGCCTGAACCGGAGGTGCTGATTCTGGATGAGGCGACATCCATGCTGGATGTGTCGGTGCAGGCTCAGATTTTAAATATTTTAAAGGAAATTCAGGAGCGGGAAGGAATCGCATATCTCTTCATATCCCATGACAGAGAGGTGGTTTCCTGGTTCACAGATGAAAAGAGGGAATTGAAAGGAGGCAGACTTTATGACATATCTGGAGGAGCGGGTGAAAATCGCTGATTTTAACCGGCTTTGGGAGGAAGCTATCACGCTGCCGGACGGTTCCTATTCGAGACGCCAGACCGACGACGAGGCGGAGCGGGAGTTCTGGAAGGGCTTTTTGGGAAGAAAAAGGAGTTACCAGCGTGATGATACGGCTGAGACGGTGATGGAGGCGGTCAGGAAGCTGCTGGCAGACTGCCGGACCGCCTCCATCCTGGAGATTGGTCCGGGATGGGGAAATTACACGATGGAGCTGGCGAAGCTCTGCGGCCGCATGACCTGTGTGGACATCTCTCCGGAGGTACTCTCCTATATCGATCAGACAGCGCGGGAGCAGGAGATCCGTCACGTGACCGGGGTGTGCAGCAAGTGGGAGACATTTTCTTCCGCGGAGCATTACGATGTGGTTTTTGGATATAACTGCTTTTATCGGATGCGCAGTTTGGAGGAATGCTTCCGAAAAATGAACGAAACAGCAGAAAAGATGTGCATTGCAGGTATGAACATGGGGTTTATGCCGCCATACTATATGGAAATGAAGAGGAAACTGGGATGCAGGCTGACCTATGGGAAAAAGGACATGATCTATTTTATCAATGTGCTTTACGCCATGGGAATCGATGCCGGTATGACGGTCATTCCTCTGAAGAAGAAGTTTCTATACGACGATTTAGAACAGATGGTGTCGGGCGAGACCAGCAGGGTGGATGCCGGCGCGGACTGGGTGAAGGATCACAAAGAGCAGATCAGTCAGATTCTGCAGAACTATTTTCGATACAATGAGGAAGGAAAACTGGAATATGAGTATTCTTTCCGAGGTGCGCTGGTTTACTGGAAACCGAAGGAACAGCTTTCATGAACAGAAATGAGAACAAACATGTGATAAAGGAGGTATACCCCGGTTCCATCGCGGAAGAACTGGAGATAGAACCGGGAGATATCCTGCTTTCCATTAATCACGAAAAAATAGGAGATATCTTTGATTACAGATACTTAATCAAGGATGAATATATCGAAGTACTCATCAGAAAAGCCAATGGCGAGGAATGGGAACTGGAAATTGAAAAAGAATACGACGATGATCTGGGCCTGGAGTTTGATAATGGCCTGATGAGTGATTATCGTTCCTGCAGCAATCAGTGTATTTTCTGCTTTATCGACCAGATGCCGCCGGGAATGCGGGAGACGCTGTATTTTAAAGACGACGACTCGCGTCTGTCATTTCTGCAGGGAAATTATATTACCATGACGAATATGAAGGACCAGGACATCGACAGAATTATCCGTATGCAGCTGGCCCCCATTAATATATCGGTGCAGACCACGAATCCGGAGCTGCGCTGCAAGATGCTTCACAACAGATTTGCCGGAGAGAAGCTCAAATATCTGAAGAAGCTGTATGACGGAAGGGTGGAGATGAACGGCCAGATCGTGTGCTGTAAGAACGTCAATGACGGACCGGAGCTGGAACGCTCTATCCGGGATTTGTCGCAGTATCTGCCGTTTTTAAGGAGTGTCAGCGTCGTTCCGGCCGGAATCACCAAGTACAGAGAGGGACTGTTCCCGATCGAGCTGTATACGAAGGAGGAGGCCGGTGAAATCATTGACCTGATCGAAAGCCATCAGCAGGAGTATTACGACAGATACGGCCTCCATTTTATTCATGCCAGCGATGAATGGTATATCACGGCTGGCCGGGATTTTCCGACAGAGGAACGGTATGACGGGTATATCCAGCTGGAAAACGGCGTGGGCATGATGCGAATGTTCATCGATGAGTTCGGCGAGGCCCTTAAGGAGGCCGTGCACAGCGACGATTACCGCAGCCTGAGAGAAAGCGTCAGACGCACGCTGACCATTGCGACGGGGAAACTGACGTATCCAACCATCTGCGATTTTGCATCCCGGATGATGGAGGCGTTTCCCGGCCTGACCATTCATGTATACTGGATACGCAATGATTTCTTTGGAGAGACCATTACGGTATCCGGGCTGATTACGGGACAGGATCTGATCCGCCAGCTCAAGGAGCGTCAGTGCCAGGGGGAGGACCTTGGGGCTGTGCTTCAGATCCCCTCCAATATGCTGCGCATGGGCGAAGCGGTGTTCCTGGACGACCTTACGACAGCGGACGTGGAGCGGGAACTTGGTATGAAGCTGGTGGCGGTGGATTCAGGCGGTAAGGAGTTTGTCGAGGCTCTGCTGAATCCGGCCTACCGGATGGAGCGGGATAATGAAAACTTCGTTTATATCAAGGCCTATGACAGAAAGGAAGAGGAGTGAGTGCCGTGTTAAAGGATGCAGATAAGAAGCCTGGTGTACACCGGGGCCGTTATAATATGGATTTTGACCCTGTAAAAGGAGATCCGTACGGAAATATGCAGAAGGCGCGGGAGCATATCGATGCGCTGAAGAACCGGGAGAGAGAAGCGAAGGAGTAGGGGGAGCAGGCATACAGGATACTGTTAATGTTATAAAATGAGCAAGATTGATAAAAACAGTAAGCTATTTATCGTTTATAATGGGTACCTGGCAGAAAGGAGGCAGCCCATGAAACGCATCGATAAAGTAATGGAGGTAATTGGGTTTATCGAGGATAATCTGACTGAAAAGCTGGAACTGGACGAGATTGCAGAAGAGGTTCATTATTCCAAATACCATTTGCACCGTGTATTTTCGGATACAGTTGGCCTTACGATCCATGAATATATCAAACGGAGACAGTTGACAGAAGCAGCAAAACTTCTGGTTTTTTCAGACAGGCCTATTATCGAGATCGCGCTGATGGCCGGCTATAAGAGCCAACAGGCCTTTACCACTATTTTTACGGATATGTATAAGATGCCGCCGAATAAGTATCGGGAAAATGAGAGGTTCTATCCGCTGCTGATGAGATTTAGGTTTGAAGGGAGTTATGCCATGTTGAGTGAAAGGAAAGACATCCCCTGGAATATCACATTTGCAGATGAAGGGGATATCTCATGCTGGATGGAATTGGTAAGACTGGTGGTGGACGGATTTCCATATTTGTGTGAGAACGAGTATATTGGTGTGCTTAAGCAGAAAATAGAGGCAAAAGAAGCCCTGATATTGAAGGATGGGAATACTGCAGTAGGAATTCTGTTATTCTCCAGTGAGACTGGGAGTATTGATTTCATGGGAAGTCATCCGCTGTATCGTAAAAAGGGGATCCCCAGAGCATTTTTGCATAAGGTGATGGGAGAACTGATGAAAGGGAAGGAAATAAGTATTACCACATACAGAGAAGGAGATCGGGCAGATACCGGGCAGCGAAAGCAGATTCAGGGACTTGGATTTGCGGAGGCAGAACTTCTGGTGGAGTATGGATATCCGACACAGCGTTTTATTCTGCCGCAGGAGGAAAATAATAATGGACAATAGCAGTATTCCGTTTCCGGATGAGGCGGCTCATCTGGAGGATATGAATAAGAAGCTGGAGTATGCTCTTGAGAGGGCGGAAAAAGATGTAGAGAAGCTGGACCGGGAGTATAAGGCTTCCAAGCGGTATATGGCGGAGAACAGGGGTGAAATCGATCCCCATGAAATGTTTCAGAATGAGCTTCTTTTAAAACAGACGGATCGGACGGGGGCATTTTCCGTGGAGGTGCGTAACCGGCTCATGAAACTGAAGGAATCCCCGTACTTTGCCAGAGTTGATTTTTGTGGGGAAGACGAAACAGAAGCGGAAGCCTTTTATATTGGCAAATTTACCTTTAAATATGAAAATGACCTCTTGATCTATGACTGGCGTGCCCCGGTTTCCGGTCTGTTTTATGATTTTGAAACCGGGCCGGCTTTCTATGACTCGCCATCCGGAAGGATCGAAGGGAGACTGACAAGGAAACGCCAGTTTAAAATAAAGGACGGGGTGATGGAATACGCTTTGGAAAGCTCCGCTAACGTACAGGACGAGATTCTACAGAGAGAGCTGAGCCATACCTCCGATGAGAAGATGAAATCTATCATCTCCACCCTTCAAAAGGAGCAGAACCGGATCATTAGAAACGAAAAGGCGGAAACCCTGGTGATACAGGGGGTAGCGGGCTCGGGGAAGACCTCGATTGCACTCCACCGGATCGCATTTCTGCTCTATCGTCATAAACGGCAGCTGAGTGCCAGAAATGTGACAATACTGTCTCCGAATAAAGTGTTTGGAGATTATATTTCTAATGTTATACCGGAGCTTGGAGAGGAACCGATCTATGAACTGGGATTTGCTGAGCTTGCTGATATACAGCTGGAAGGCATCATCGGTTTCGAGAAGGAACACGATCCGCTTGAAGCGAGGGAGGAAGCGTGGATACGAAGGGTACGGTACAAGTCTTCAATGAAATTCGTTTCAGAGATGGATGAATATATCAGGCAGCTGCCGGACCTCCTGTTTGTACCAACCGATTATATTTTTGGGAGATTTAAGGCGGACAGGGAGTGGATCAGGGCCAGATTCCGCGCCTACAGCGGTTATCCGGTAAAGCAGAGGCTTTCCATGACAGCGGATGATATTTATGAACGGTTCCAGAGTGAGAATATTATGGAAGAAGATCTTCCGCGGCGGGGAACGATTTTGAAGAGTTTAAACTCCATGCTCACGATTAAGAATTCGTTTGCTCTCTATCGGGCGTTTTATAAGTGGCTTGGGCGGCCGGAATTGTTTGTCATGCCATCTAAAAAGACTCTGGAGTGGGCGGATGTCTACCCGTTTATGTACCTGCGGGCGGCTTTTGACGGGATAAAGAAAAGCGGAGTTACGAAACATCTGGTGGTCGATGAGATGCAGGATTATACGCCGGTTCAGTACGCGGTGTTGAATCAGATGTTTCCGTGCCCCAAAACAATTCTGGGAGATTTTGGTCAGTCCATCAATCCCCATTACCGTTATTCTCTGGAGGATTTAAGAACAATTTATCCGGAAGCAGAGTTTGTCACGCTGAGTAAGAGCTACCGGTCTACATATGAAATTATGACATTTGCCAAAAGCGTTCAGAATGTTGTGTCCTTAGAGCCGGTGGAACGGCATGGGAGAGCGCCGGTCATAATCTCCTGTGCTGATGAGCAGGAAAAGATCCGTGAGATTAAGCGGAAAATCCGTACTTTTGAAAATGGGGGAAACGTTTCCCTGGGAGTTATTTTAAAGACAAATCGATCGGCTGCTCAGCTGTATGAGATTCTTTCTGTGGACTGTAACGTAAGTTTAATTACTCCGGAAAGTTCAAGCTTTCAGAATGGGGTGACAGTCACCTCCATTCAGATGGCAAAAGGGTTGGAGTTCGACGAGGTTATCATTGCGGATGCAGACCATGAAAGCTACAGGACAGAGTATGACCGCAGCCTGCTTTACATTGCCTGTACGAGAGCCATGCATGAACTGACGCTGCTGTACTCTGGAAAAAGAACGGAACTGGTCAGCAGTTCCTTTTTACAGCAGCCTCTCGTTCTGGTATAATAGAGACCAGAGACAGGAGGTCGCCATGAAAGTTATCCATACTGTGGAATTAAAGCCGGGAAGCTATGAAGAGCAGCTGCCTGATTTTTCGCCGGATTTCCCTTATATCGCTTCCTATGTGGAACTGGAGAAGCATCTGGGGAAGCAGTCGCCGTGGCATTGGCATAAGGAAGTCGAACTGTTTTATATGAAAGAGGGGGCGGTGGAGTATGATACACCCCAGGGGAAGATCATCCTCCCACAGGGCTCCGCCGGCTTCGTCAACTCCAATGTACTCCACATGTCGCGGGTGAAGGAGGGGGAGAAGACGTCGGTTTCCATGATTCATATTTTCGATCCGCTGCTGGTGAGCGGGCAGACGGGAAGCCGGATTGACCAGAAATACGTGCGGCCGCTCGTCACAGCCCCTGGTATCGAGATGATCGGGCTTTATCCGGACCGGCCGGAGCACGCGGAGTTCCTTGAGATTCTCCGGGAATCGTTTGAACTTTCGGAGGATGAGTATGGTTACGAGATCCGCCTGCGGGCCCTTCTCTCGGAGCTGTGGTGCCGTCTGCTTGCGATTGCAGAGCCCCTTTGCGGTGATGGCGCCCAGGGCAGCAGGCCGAGTGAAAAGATTAAGATGATGATGGTGTATATCCATGAACACTGCGCGGATAAGATTTCGGTGGCGGAGCTTGCGGCAGCCGCCTATATCAGCGAGAGGGAGTGCTTCCGCACGTTTCATGACTGCCTGAAGATGACGCCGGTGGAATATATGACAGATTACCGCTTACAGAAGGCGTGCCACATGCTGGCGGAAGGGGATGACTCCGTCACCAGGATCTGTCAGTCCTGCGGACTGGGAAGCAGCAGCTATTTCGGAAAGGTATTCCGGGAACGCATCGGATGCAGTCCCATGGAGTATCGAAGCAAATGGCGGAATTATGATATAGATTGACAGTAAGATGATATTTTCCTGAAATAAACTGCACTATAATGATATTGTAAAAGAAGACAACAGATCAGACAGTGCAAGTGTCCGGCGTGCCGGACGGTTTTGTTCAGGAGGGATAGATATGATGAAATTCAGGATTTTAGATATGAAGGAATTTTTGAAAGCTGTCAATGGCTGTACGGGGCCCGTTTATATCGTGGACTCTGATGGAAGAAAAGAAAATATAAACAAAGAATACGGAATCCAGGCGAAGCTTCAGGCGGAATATCAGAGGAACAGGAAGATTCTGAGTCTGTGCCTGGAGGTTCCCACACCAGCGGATTACCTGAGTATTGTGAATTATTATGTGGGGGACTGCTGAGCGCCGCCATGGAATTCAACGAAACGGCCCGATGTGCTGAAATGGCACACCGGGCTGTTTTGGAATGCGCCCGGTGAATTCAGTGCAGAGGGCGGAGGCTTTGGGGAAGGGGGAGTCTGGGGAAGCGGAAAAAAGGGCACTGGACGGATAGCGGGCAAAGTGTGTGCGTGATAAAATAATGAGGTCAGAAAACGAGGATAGAAAGACAGAAATTGAAAGGAGACAAGAGGATGCACGCATGGGAAGCAATCGAAGGAGCACTGGATTTTATTGAGGAACACTTACAGGAGGATATCAGCACGGAGGCGCTGGCACAGTCGGCCGGCCTTTCCCCGTTCTATTTTCAGCGGCTGTTTAAGCGGCTGACAGGGCGGCCGGTATTGGAATACGTTAAGATGAGGCGTCTGGCTATGGCGGCTTCCGTTTTGCCGACAGGGAAAAGCGGATTCTGGATGTCGCTGTGGAGTATGGATTTTCCAGCCATGCCGCATTTACAAGGGCGTTTAAGGAGGCCTACGGCATCTCACCGGAGGAGTACAGGAAGGACTGGCCCATGCTCAACACGTGTGACAAGCCGGAGCTGTCCATGAGATATCAGCTGGTGGATGAGGGCGTGCCGCTGATCGCGGGTGAGATTGTTCTGGAGATCGAGCGGAGGCGGCTTGCGGTTCCCGAGGCTTACCTGGGAATGGAGACTGCCGTGGAGATGAAGAGGCAGGTGCCGGCGGGGGAGAGCACCGGAATCGATGTCCCGGGGCAATTGTGGAAATCATTCCATGAAATGAAACCATCTGTGGATGGATTGGCATCGGATGGGCCGGAAATGGGGATGTCGCATATGGCAGATCCGGAGGCAGGGACATTTCTCTATTTTGCCGGGGCCCTGGCGGAGGGGGACGCAGAGGCAGCAGGAATGGAAGCAAAGACAAAGTCGAATGCGGCAGCGGCTTCCACTTCCACGCTTGTGAAGCGGGAACTCCCTGTGGGAGAGTATCTGGTATGCAGAATTGAGGCGGAGACGTTTGAAAAACTGGTGACCATCGCGCTGGATCAGGCGGGAAAATACTTATTCGGAACGTGGCTGCCGGCGCATGGCCTGACAACACTGCCGTTTTCAGCGGAAAAGTACTACAGGAGCAACGAATCCGATCTTTACATGGAGGTGTGGGTAATGCCGCTGCCTGTTCAGGAACAGGAATCCCGGTAAGGAGGCGGCTGTATCAGAATTCCGTTCAGCAAAAAAGGTCGAGAGTATTTTTCTGATTTTTTGTATGATAAGCGTGTCAGATACATCAGAAAGTTCGTGAAGAAACTTTTTAGGTGAAGATGACAAAATTGCACGCAAGCGGTTCAAGACGCCCGCTGGGTGCACAGAACAGGAGGAGACAGTCATGAAGGAACAGGTGGAAGCGGTTCAGAGGATGCAGGACTATATTCAGGAGCATTTAAAGGAGACGGTTACGCTGGCTGATTTATCCAGGGTATCGCTGTTTTCGCCGTGGCATTCCTACCGTTTGTTCCGGCAGTGGACGAACCAGACTCCGGCCGACTATATCAGGCGGCTGCGCCTCTCTGAATCCGCACTGAAATTGAGAGACGAGCAGTGCAGAATTGCAGACGTGGCGTTTGAGTATGGGTTCGGCAGCGTGGATGGATACCAGAGGGCGTTCTTCCGGGAGTTTGGCTGCAATCCGCGCGAATACGCCGGGAATCCGGTTCCTTTGTATCTGTTTACCCCGTATGGCGTCAAATACAGAGAGATCAGAAAGGAATGGAATGTAATGGAAAATGTGAAAAACGTGTTTATTCAGGCAATCGACAAACCGGAGCGCAAGGTGATTATCAAGAGAGGGGTGAAGGCGGAGGACTACTTCCCCTACTGTGAAGAGGTGGGCTGTGATGTCTGGGGACTCTTAACCAGCATGAAATCCCTCTGCGGGGAACCGGTATGCCTCTGGCTTCCGGAGTCCTTGCGTAAGCCCGGAACCTCAGTCTATGTACAGGGCGTGGAGGTCACCATGGATTACGACGGTCCGGTTCCGGAGGGCTTCGATGTGATCGAACTCCCTGCGGCCAAATACCTCATGTTCCAGGGGGAACCCTTTGAGGAAGAAGACTACTGCGCAGCGATCGAGGCGGTTCAGACAGCGATTAAGAGATACGAGCCGTCGGCCGCGGGATACCGGTGGGACAGCGAAAATCCCCGGATTCAGCTGGAGCCGGTCGGTACCAGAGGATATATAGAACTGCTTCCGGTGAAAAAACTGTAAAACAGGCCGTTCCTCCTGGAATTGAAAGCCCTTTCAAAGTTCTTGACAGACATAAGCCCTCGTGATATGTTTAAGCAGAATATTTCTTATTAACAGAAAGGACCGGGAAATTAATTCCAGGAGGGCCACGTATGGAGCGCCATAAAAAGTCACTGAAACTAGGCGCCAGATTCAGTATTCTGGCTGGTGCCCTGCTGTGTGTGAGCACAGCTTTTGTTATTACTCTCTGTGGAATCATTTTCCACAGGCAGTTCATGGACATGCTGAAGGCGGAGTGTGTGCAGGGAACGAATCTGCTGAATTATGAGCTTTCGAAGGCGGAAAACGGGGATCGGGACAGGACGCAGCTTCTCGATGAACTGAAGGCTCAGACCGGTTACGAGTATACGATCTTTCAGGGAGATAAGCGGACAGCCACCACGATCATAAAGGATGGAGAGCGCGTCACCGGAACGACGCTGGATCCGGAAGTTGCAGAGATAGTCCTTTCAGAGGGAAAATCATTTGTAGGAGAGACCCCGATCCTGGGTGTCCCCCATGTATGCTCCTATGTACCGCTGCATGGAGTGGATGGGACGATTGAAGGGCTCATTTTTTCGGGAGTCTCGAGTTATGAGGCGAAGTCCACGATGTATCGGGCGCTGTGGGCCATGGGGCTTGCGGGGCTGATCTGCGCGGCGGCGGGCGTTGGACTGATTCTGTTTTTCACAAAGAGAGCCATATCGCTTCCCTTCGCCGGCCTCAGGAAGTTTGCCCGCACGGTGGAACAGGGAGATTTTGGAATTGCTTCTAATGCTCCTGTGGTATCTGGAATTACGTCGGGAGATGAGATCGGAGAGCTGGCAGGAACCTTTGAACTTACCGTAAAACGTCTGAGAGAGTATATCGGAGAGCTGGCATACGTGCTGGAACGGATATCGGCCAATGACTTAACGGTGAGTCCCACACTGGATTACGTCGGGGATTTCAGCTCCATCCGGGAATCTCTGGTTCATATTACGCTGCGGTTAAATCATACGCTGGAAGAGATCGTCCGGTCGTCCGCCCAGGTGGCAGATGGTGCCGGTATGGTGGCAGACGGCGCCATGACGCTGAGTGAGGGGGCCCAGGAGCAGGCCGCTTCGGTGGAGGAACTGGCGGCGACGCTGGAAGCCGCCTCGGATGAGGTTGACAGTACGGCGCGCAATGCGGGCGAGGCCAGTCTCGTCTCCCAGGACGCGGTCCGGGTGCTGGAGGCGGGAAAGGCTCAGATGGAACAGCTGACGGCCGCCATGAATGATATCACACACGCTTCCGAAGAGATTGAGCGAATTACAAAGGTGATCGAGGATATTGCTCTGCAGACGAATCTGCTGGCGCTGAACGCCGCCGTCGAAGCCGCGCGGGCCGGGGAGGCGGGCAGAGGCTTTTCCGTGGTCGCGGAGGAAGTGAGGAGTCTGGCGGGAAAGAGCTCGGCGGCTTCCAGGGATACGGCGAAGCTGATTGAGAATGCCAACACGGCGGTCAGAAAGGGCAGAGAGATCGCCGCTGCAACAGCCGAAGCTCTGGAGCAGGGCGTGTCTGCTTCCAATCAGGCGATGGGACTGGTGCGGGAGATATCGGCCGCGTCGGCCCAGCAGGCGGAGCACATCAGGCTCTTACGCGGCGGCATGGAACAGATTGCCGAGATCGTGCAGTCCAATTCGGCAACCGCCGAGGAGGAAGCGGCGGCCAGCCAGACACTCTCCGCCGAAGCGAGAAGATTAGACGGTATAGTAGCCGCCTTTCAGCTCAAACGCGATAATATGATGGAATAAGGTGGCAGGAGGAAGTTACATGGAAATAAAGCTTTTAAACGACGATTTCTCGGTTTGTAAAATCCGGGACCTGTCAGGAGTCAATCTGACGGATTCGTTTTATTTTATCGGGAAAACGGATGAGGAATTATCACTGGTGTGCAGAACGGAGCATGTTCCGGAGGAGACGACGGACAGAGCGGATGGCTGGAAGGCGTTTCGGATCGAGGGAGTGCTGGATTTTTCCCTGATTGGAATCCTGGCGGATATATCGGCAGTCCTGGCGAAGCATTCGATCGGTATTTTCGTTGTTTCCACGTATAACACCGATTACGTTCTGACGAAGAAAGAAGATTTCCTGCGGGCGGCGGAAGCGCTCGCGGAGAAGGGCTATCTGGTGAAATAGGGAAAGGGGCGGCGGACGCGAGTCTGCCGCCCCTTTCTCACAGGGCAAAATAATATATTAAGACAATGAAAAAGGATCAGCCGGGGGAGCTGGTCCTTTTTTCGGAGAAGGTATTTCGTTTCTTATGGGGTGTAGCAAAAACTATATAATGTATTGGGGGGGTTTACAATTATTAATATACACCATAACCCCTACAAAAGTGTTCACAAACTTCAGGGAATTTCAAAGATAAAATTGTGCGTTTTACCAGTAAAAAAATATTGATTGTCGGAAATAGATAAAAAACCACTGATTTTATTGACTGCGATCCGTCATTTAGACGCTTTGCAGAGGATGGCTGAAAGACAAAACCCCTTTCGGTTCATGAGAAAGTAATCAGTTGTTGCATATAGTGAAACAAGTTCAAGGTTGAGAATTGAAATGGGCAAAAAAGATTGTTATAGTAAACTTGCAAGGGGATAAAAAGCAAAAACGCGAACAACAAAAAGGAGGGAAATGCGATGGATGAAGATTTGATGTTTGAAACAGGAACGAAGATTCTGGAGGACAGACTGAACGAAGCGGATTTCGACAATATATTTGTTCTGTTTGAACAGGTGTGCAACTCGGATGACATTCTTACCTTTACACTGAAAGGATACAGTGAGAGCTTCCAGTTTGTATTTGATGAGTATTCCTACGCGATTGTCTTTGAGAACGGAAGCTGCAGGACTGTGAAGGGCACCATATCTCTTCCGGACGTGACATTCCGGATTCACAAGGCGGTTGCACTGGATATCATAAACGGCCGGGTATATTCGGCGGTAGCCCACATGAACGGGGACGTGGACTACATCGGATACAAGGACGGCGCAATCCGGTTTATCAGCATTCTGGAAAATGTATTGGATGAAATAACAGATTCAGCAAGGAGGTATGGGGCTTGAGAAAGATAAAATTTGGAGTAGTCGGAGGCGGAGGCGCATTTTACTTCCATGCAAACGGCATACGAGGTTCAGAGATTCTGGAATATACGGCCATCTATGATATCAACTATGAAAATGCAAAGAGAATGGCTCAGAAATATAAAAACAACCCGATGACAGCCTATGAGAAGCTGGACGACATGCTGGACAGCGACATTGATGCGGTGCTGGTCATGGTACCCCACGTTTATCACGACAACATTGTCGTGCAGTGTGCTGAAAAAGGAAAACACGTGCTGTGTGAAAAGCCCATGGGTACCACGCTGGAGGGATGTAAACGCATGATAGACGCCTGCGAGGAGAACCATGTGCTCTTTATGATTGCGGAGAATCACCGCTTCCTTCCGGCACACAACTGTGTGCACGACTTGATTGAACAGGGCGCCATCGGCAGGGTGACGATGATCCGGGCTTATGAGGGAGTCAATGAAATTCCCGGCTTAAGCCAGAGCGGCTTCTGGAAGGGAGACCCCATCAAGGCAGGAGGCGGGTCCCTCATGGACATGGCGGCCCACAAATTTGCCACTATCGAATATATTATGGGAAGCCGCTGCGAGGAAGTGACCGCGGTGCTGGCAAAGCAGATGATTAATCTGCCGGAGAAGGCCGAGGACAACGCGGCGGCCATCGCCAGATATGAAAACGGAGCCATTGCAGACGTTATGGTCAGCTTTACACAGATGACACCACCATTTAACAGCCTGGAGGTCTACGGAACAGAGGGAACGATCTTTGAGAACCATGCGTGGGAAAAGCCGGTACGAGTCTACTCCATGACGTCAAAGGACGAACGGATGCGCCAGAAATGGTATGAACCGGAGTGCGAGCACGCGCCGTTTCCGAAGTACTATCCCATCTCGGTGAAGAGGGAGGACGAGCATTTCGCCCGGTGCATTCTGGATCATACGGTTCCGGAGTTCACGCCGTACCAGGCCATGCATGCCATTGAGGCGATTCTGACCGGTTACCTTTCACATATTGAAAAACGGCCGGTGCGCTGTGAGGAGGTACGGAAGATGGGCGAGGAAGGCAGAACCCATGAAATACTGGAAAAGCTGGCGCCTTCTATTCCGATCAATAAGAATTTAAAGGAGATTAAGATGGCGGATCCCATTGGTTACGATAAGAAAAAGGCTGCGGGAGTGATGAAGAAATACGGACTGGATTTGCTGCTGGCCACCTCACCTATCCATGTATACTACACGACGGGGCTGCCGGTGCTTCACAGTGCGGCGAATCCGATCCTGGCTTCCCTGGCCAACCAGTATCCCTATATGGGGCTGATCCGAAAAGCGGGAGAGAACACCGTATTTCACTGGAACGTCTTTAAGAGCGCGGAGACCATGTGCTGGGCCGCGGACAGTGTGGGAATCGAGAGTCCCCGCGATGTACAGAAGGCCCTCAAATGGAAGCTGAAACAGTGGGGAATGGAAGGGAAACGGGTGGGTGTGGAATCCACCGCTCCCAAATACGTGATGGATGTGCTGAACGATCCGAAGCTTGCCATAGAAGTGGTGGAGGCCGATCAGGCATTCCGCGACATGAGACTGGTCAAATCAGAGAAGGAGATGGAATACATCCTGAAGGCTACCGAGATCACGGAGACGGCGCTGAGGGCGTGCATCGACGCCTGTGCCGTGGGCGTGACGGACAACGAGCTCCTTGCAATCGGCAAGAAGGCCATGCTGGAGGCGGGCGCCTCCGACTGGGATCATCTGACCATGACCATCGGGGATTCCGATCCGGAGGCGCCGGGAACCGGCCGGGAGGTTCAGGCGGGAGAGATTATCCGTCTCGACTTCGGCGCCAGCTACAAAGGGTATGTGGCGGATATCAACTGCCATGTGATCATCGGAAAGACACCGGAAGCGGCAAAGGCCCATATCGACGCGCTGCTGGAATTCCAGCATTATATTGAGGAGCGGGTGAAGCCGGGAACTAATATGAAGGAGCTGGGAGAGGAAGCCAAAGCATGGTATCAGAACAAGTATCCGAACAGCCTGGCATTTTCCATCGGACACAGCATGGGCATGGAGTGCGAGGACGTACATATCCTGGGAACCCTGGGTAATATAGACGGCCCGTTTGAAGAGAACATGGTGTTCGAGATCGAGGCCTGGGAGGAATTCGGGGGCGCCCTGATTGGCGTGGAAGATACGTATGTGGTGACAGGGGATGGCTGTAAGAAGGTTACAACCATTCCAAAACAAATTATAGAAAAATGAGAGGGGATACGAACATGAGAAAGGAAAAACCATTGGTGATCGTAGCGACACCAAACATCTGCTGGCTGCATCCGGAGGTGGCATATCCGGGAAACGCTGTGGAAATCGGGGAGGAAGCGGCACTCTGCCGGGAAGCCGGAGCCGCTGTACTGCATACCCATGCCGAGGGGCAGTGGAAGGAAGTTTATGACGAGGTAAAGAAACGCTCTGATATCATCCTCCAGGGCGGCATGTCAAGCATTCCGCTTCAGGAGAGAATCGAGCTGTTTGAGCTGAAGTATGACATGGTTTCAATCATTGCCAACCATCATGCGGAAGCATTTAAAGAGGTGAACTGTGATGTGCTTCACCCGTTATCAGAGCTGGAAGAATACGCGGCGGCCTGCAGGAAGTACGGTGTAAAACCCGAATTTGAAATCTGGCATACAGGCTCCATCTGGAATTTGAACCAGCTGATAGAGAAAGGTCTTTTAGACGCTCCATACATTACGACACTGTTCTTCGGATGGCCGGGCGGCACATGGTCACCGGCCACCGTGGAAGAGTATTTGTACAGACGCAGGCTGATGCCTGAAAACTGCGCCTGCACCGTAACAATTATGTGTGAGGAGCAGATGGATATACTTGCGGCGGCGATCTTAAATGGAGACCATGTGCGCGTGGGAACCGAGGATTATCCGTTTAACCAGCAGGGAAAGGTATGCACGACCCATGAGCTGGTACAGGAGATTGCAGACGTTTCCAGGAGTCTGGGGCGGGAAGTGGCAACGGCGGCCCAGGCCCGGGAGATGCTGGGATTATAAAGGAAAAGGGAAGGATAAGACTATGGGGAAGAAAGTTGCGGTTGTAACGGGCGCGGCCAATGGAATCGGTCAGGCATCGGCTTTAAAATTTGCCAGGGAAGGGTATGCGGTTGCTATGATCGACATCAGTCCGGCGCTCAGCAGGACGGAAGAAATGGTGACTGAAATGGGGGGAGAATTCCTCTCCTGCGTGGGCGATGTCCAGGATGAGACGGCCATGGAGAATTTCATCAATACTGTGATCGAAGTCTATGGCAGAATCGACGTGCTCAACAATAATGCGGGAATTGTGGTCGTAAAGCCTTTGGAGGACACGAAATTCGAGGAATTCGAGCGTGTGGCCAAGGTCAATATCGGCGGAACCTTTGTCCTGACGAAGCTGGTGCTTCCGATGATGAAACAGCAGAAGGAGGGATCCATCGTCAATCTGGGGTCCATATCCGGCCACGTGGGTCAGACGGAACATGCCATTTACGGGGCGACCAAGGGGGCGGTCATCGCGTTTACGAGGGCGGTTGCCTGGGAGGTGGCGGATTACAACATCAGAGTCAACTCCGTGAGCCCGGGATCTGTGGATACTCCCATGCTGCGTTCGGATATACAGCTGGAGGCGACCCGCACCGGACTTCCGTTTGAAGATGTAAAGAAGGTAAGGGAAGCGGAGCAGGCCTTTAAACGCTGGGCGGAGCCATCCGAGATCGCCGAAGCCATCTATTTTCTGGCCAGCGACGGGGCGTCCTTCATTACGGGATCTGACTTACTGGTAGACTGCGGCTGGGCGGCAAAATAGGAGGAGCTTACATGGGAAAACGTTATTTTATTACAGGCGCCACCGGCTGTATCGGCGGCTGGGTGGTGAAAAATCTGATTGAATCAGGCCGGGAGGTTTATGCGCTGGTGCGCAGCCCGGAGAAGCTGTCTGTGCTGGAGCTGATTATGGAAAAGGAGGAAATCGGGAAGATCCATGTGGTAAAGGGAGATATTACCGATTACCAGCTGCTTCTTCATACTCTGAAGGACGATGAGATCGACACGGTCATTCACATGGCTGCAATGCAGATGCCGTTCTGCCAGGCGGACCCGGTTCTGGGCGCCAGGGTAAATGTGGAAGGCACGGTCAATATGTTCGAGGCGGTAAAGGCCTGCGGATTAAAGAAGCTGGTGTACGCCAGCAGCACGGCGGTTTACGGCCTGACGGAAGAGTATGAGGGCGGTGTCTACGACAACCGTTCGCCGTTCCATCCTCACGCCCACTACGGTGTGTACAAGCAGGCCAATGAGTGGAGCGCCAGGATATACTACGAAAAGGATTGCATTTCCAGTATTGGTTTAAGACCTTACGTGGCCTATGGACCACTGAGAGACCAGGGGATGACGTCCACCCCGACGACCGCCATGAAGGCCGCTGTCAAGGGAGAAGCATACGAGATTTCGTACGGAGGGGATTTCGATTTCCAGTATGTGGACGATGTGGCGAAGGCATTTATCATGGCGGCAGAGGCAGAGTACGAGGGGGCTCACTGCTTCAATTTCGCCGGAAATTCCGTAAATATGACGGAAGTGGTGAAGGCCATCGAGGAGGCGTGTCCTCAGGCGAAGGGGCTTATTACATTTAAAGACGAACCGCTGCCATTTCCAAAGAATGTCAGCGGAAATGAACTGGACCGGCTGATAGGGGAAGTGCCGGTGACGCCTCTGGCTGAAGGGGTCAGGCAGAGCGTGGAAATATTCAAAAGCCGCATGTAAGCGTCTGAGAGACAGACACTGAGTGCTCATAACAAGGAGGAGAAGATATGAAGTTAGGACGTATGGTTACGGTTATCTTGGCAGCAGCATGTGTGGTATCGATGGCGGGATGCAGACAGAAACAGGCTCCGGCGGGAACGGCGGAAGCTCCGAAGACGACGGAGGCGGCCAAAGAGGCGGCTGCGGAACCGGCCGCTGCGGAGAATAAGGAGGCAGGAGAGAAGATAAAGATCGGCATTTCCATGCAGGGAAATCAGAGCGGGTTTGTTCAGTATTTTACATCGGCCATGTATGAGTATCAGGCGACGAAGGCACAGGATATCGACATGGAAGTGGTATTTGCAGATGACGATCCGGCGAAGCAGTTCAGCCAGGTGGAAACCTTTGTGAGTAAAAAAGTAGACGCCATCATTATTCAGCCGGTAGACAAGACTCAGTGTGCGGCAGCCGTGGATCTGGCGGCGGATGCAGGCGTTCCGATCATCACGTTAAACACCGTCACGGACAGCACGAGAAACACGGCCCATGTGGGCTGTGACGACGAGCAGGCCGGTGAACTCCAGATGGAGAGAATCATCTCCGTATGCGGTCCCGATGCGAAGCTGGCTTACGTGGATGCGGTTCTGGGGCATTCCGCACAGGTGTTAAGGGCACAGGGGTATGAGGCGGTGCTGGCCAAGAATCCGGGTGTGGAGCTGGTCGTACACGATACGGGAAACTGGTCTCCGGAGGAATCCATGAGACTTGTGGAGAACTGGCTGCAGGCAGGAAAGGACGTAGACGCCATCCTGTGTATGGCAGACTGTCAGCTTACCGGTGTCATTACAGCTGTTGAAAACGCGGGCAAGATGGGGGAAATCAAGCTGGCGGGAATGGACTGTGATCCGGTGATCTTAAAAGCAATCAAGGACGGAAAAGTGGACTGTTCCATCTGGCAGGATGGTCTGGCACAGGGAGAAAATGCGCTGCGCCTTGCCATTTTAGCGGCCCAGGGCGAGGAAATATCCGATTATATTATTCCTTACGAGGTTTGTACGAAGGATAATATCGAAGAGTACGAGAAGAAAGCGGCTGAACGTGACGAGCTGGCGAAGAAATATTTCTAATCAGCAGAAACGGCGAGGTATATGCGGGGAGCGCTGCGCGGGGGTGCGCGCAGGCTCCCCATTTAAACAAGGAGGGGGCAGCATGGCTAATCAGACGGAAGAGAAGAATCATGAAATCATAGTGGAAATGAAAAATATAGACATGCGTTTCCAGGGCGTGCACGCACTTGATGATGTGTCCATCACCTTAAGACGGGGTGAGGTGCATGCGCTGATGGGGGAAAACGGTGCCGGAAAATCCACACTGATGAAGATTCTGGTTGGGCTCTATGTGCCGACAAAAGGGGAAATTTACTACAAGGGGAAACAGGTGCATTTTAAATCGGTCATGGACACGAAGAAGGCCGGAATCAGTATGATATTTCAGGAATTCAACCAGGTAAAGTACATGATGGTAATGGAAAATATCTATCTGGGCCGGGAGCCGATGACCAGGACAGGCTGTGTGGACTATCAGAAAATGTACGAGGATTCCAAGCGCCTGCTGGAGGGGCTGGGAGTAGACTTAGACCCGAAAGCGAGGATGGCGGATTTAACGGTGGCAAAGTTTCAGCTGGTGGAGATTGTAAAGGCAATTTCCTACGATGCGGATGTCATCATCATGGACGAGCCGACTTCGGCGCTGAGCCAGACGGAGATTGAATATCTGCTGAAGACGGTGAGACGGTTATGCGACCAGGGAAAGGCGATCGTATTTATCTCCCATAAGCTGGAAGAGGTATACGGGGTCTGCAACCGTGTGACGATTCTGAGAGACGGACGCTTTATCCATACCGGTCTGGTGAAGGATATTACGGAAGCCGAGATGATCAAATATATGGTGGACCGTGAGATTTCCGAAATGTATCCGAAGCAGCAGGCGAAGATCGGGGACGTCGTTCTGGAAGTGAAGAATTTAACCAGGGCGAAGGAATTTGAAAATGTGAGCTTTACTCTGAGAAAGGGAGAAATCCTGGGACTGGCAGGGCTCATGGGCGCCGGAAGAACGGAGGTCGTAGAGACGATCATGGGTGTCCGGAGGCCGGACAGCGGAGAAATCTATTTAAACGGAGAAAAAATTGTGAACCGAATCCCGGAGGACGCCATCCGGCGGGGGATTATCATGGTTCCTGAAGATAGAAAGAAAAACGGTCTGGTGCTGAAGCTGGGGATCAGAGATAATCTCCTCATGTCGGCACTGCGCAAGTGTCTGAAAAACGGGGCGCTTAACAAGTCTTTAGAGACAAAGTACTGCAAGGAATTCGGGGATAAACTGGAGATCAAGAGAAGCAGCGACGACCAGCTCTGCGCGAATCTTTCCGGGGGAAATCAGCAGAAGGTGGTCGTGGCACGCGTGCTGAACGCGGATCCGGATATTATTATCCTGGATGAGCCGACGAGAGGAATCGACATTAAGACGAAGTCCGACATTCACCGGCTGATGTCCACGCTGGCCTGCGAAGGGAAGTCCATCATTATGGTTTCCTCGGAGCTGCCGGAGGTGCTGGGGATCAGTGACCGGATTCTGGTGCTGAATGAGGGGCATGTGACCGGAATCTTAAACAGGGACGAGGCCGATCCGAGTATAGTGATGAAGTACGCGGTCAAGAAGGAGATTGGGGGAGAAGAACATGGCAGAGAAAACAGCTGAAAAACAGAGTGTAAAAGAGTTTGTCAATAATCATGGTATCGTCATTGGGTTTGTCATAATATTTTTGTATTTATCCATATTTGCTCCGAATTTCTTAAGCGCCAGCAATATGATTAATATACTGAAGCAGATTTCCTGTATCGGCATCGCCACCATCGGCGTAGGTGTGCTGATCATCATGAACTGCATCGACTTGTCGATCGGCTCCATGTTCGCGCTGTCCGGCGTGACGGCGGGAATCATGGTATCGAGCAGTGTGGCGGGATACGGACTTCCGGCTTTTGTCGGATATGCGGTAGGAATCGCCACCGGCGTTCTGTTCGGCGCATTTAACGGAATCATCGTGGCAAAGGGCAAAATCCCGGCATTTATCGTTACCATGGGCACCCAATCCATCGCCAGGGGCCTTGCACTTATCCTGGCTCATGGAATGCCTATCGGCAGTTTTTCGGATTCCTTCAACTATCTGGGTTCTACCTCCATCGGAGGCGTTCTGCCGTGGTCAGTCATCGTGTTTGTTATCGTGGTCATCGTGATGAATTTCGTCATGAAGAAACGCCCCATCGGCCGCTATGTTTATGCGGTAGGCGGCAATGAGGACGCCGCCCGAGTGGCCGGCATCAACGTGGATAAGATCAAGATCCAGGCGTATTTAATAGAGGGCGCGCTGCTGGGACTGGCCAGTACGCTCATGGCCTCCAGGCTGAAATCGGCTTCCCCCAACCTGGGGGTAGGCTATGAACTGGACGCCATCGCAGGCTGTATCATCGGCGGTGTCAGCTTCACAGGCGGCATCGGCAAGGTATTCGATATGGTTTTGGGCGCTCTGATTATCGGTGTGATCAACAACGGTATGGATTTGCTGGGCGTTGAGGCGTTCTATAAACAGGTTGTGAAAGGATCGATCATCGTCGTCGCGGTATTAATCGACAGAAAGCGGTCCGGACGAAGTTAAGAATACGGCTGAAAAACGGTTACAGACTGGAAAAATGCTGGAGTGGTGTGGTATACTGGTACTAATTTTTAATCACACGCGAGTACAGCTTTGCATTATGAATGCAGTGCTGGATAAAGGAGGGCGAAGGGATGGTATTGCAGTCATTGGACCGCGGGCTGGATGCGTTAAATATTCTGGCAAAGCATGATCTGGTGTCGGTTACGGAACTGGCTAAGGAGCTGGAGGTGGATAAGAGCACGGCTTCCAGGATCATGGAAACGTTGCGCCAGCACGACATGGTTCAGCTGGATAAAAAAACGAGGAAATACAAGCTTGGATTCCGGGTGCTGCATCTGGCTGAACGGTTCCGCAGCAGACTGCAGATCATCGATATCGCGCGGCCGGTCCTTTTGGAAGTCAGCCGGGAACTGGGGCAGAGCGTTCATTTATGCGCCTATAATAAGGGGATGGTCTATGTGATTGACCAGGTGGTCAGCGACCTGCCTTACTCCATGTCGGCCATGGTAGGGCTGATCGAGCCGATCCATTCCTCATCTGTGGGAAAATGCATTTTCGCCTACCGCACACCGGAGCGGATGGAGGAGATTCTGGAGGATTATGAGTTTACCAGCTACACGGTCCATACGATTACAGAGAAGGCTAAGCTTCTGGAGGAATTTGAGAAGATCCGGAGCCAGGGATATGCAGTGGATGACGAGGAGATGTTTATCGGTGTCCGTTGTATTGCCGTTCCCGTATTCGGCTACTTAAACAGTGTCCGCTACGGAATCGGTATCTCCGGTCCTATCGATTTGATGTCGCCGGAAAATCTGGAGATATACAGAAAAAGGCTGATGGTGGCCGCTAAGAAGATCAGGCGGGAAGTGGAACTGCTCTGATGATCGAAAGATAACAGGAAATTTTTATGAGAGAGTAAGACGGAGAAGCAGGAAATTCTGTTTCCCCGTCTTATGGTTTTTTTGTGTGTGGGAGATTTCCGGGATACTCAGCATTTCAAGTAACTGTGGAAGAAAGAAACGTTTCTATTTCTGTACGTGCCAGATTAAAGCCACCGACCTGACAGTGCTGTTCTCCGCCTTCCGAAGCCGTAAATATCCGGCTGGTGACAGAGGAGGCGTGAGTCAATTTTCGCTCGATCTGTCGCATTCTCTTAACCGGCACATACTGGTCGCATGCTCCGGCAAGAAGAAGGACATCCTGGGTAACCAGACTGATACAGTCTGTAAGCCTGTGGCATTCTATGTTTTTCAAAAAATCATAAGGCGCTGTGGTACCGGTAATATACATTCCATGCGTTATTTTCCAGTTTAGGTCCAGGTCAGACTCCATTTTCCGCCGTATCAGGGAATTGATAAGTTCTCTCCTCCCGGTTAATAAAAGCAGCCGGAGAACAGTTCCTTTTAAAGGTGAGAGACGGCTTAAAATAAGATCGAGCCCCCAGTAAAAGATGTCACAGCATATTACACGATGAATTCTTTTGTCAAATGCCGCCGCCCGCGGCGCCAGATAGCCGCCCCAGGATATTCCCAGAATTGCGACACTGTTGAGATGAAAGTAATCGAGAATGGCCTTTACTGGTTTTTCCCACTCGTAAGTAAAGACGAGGCCATTTTTTCTCGCCTGCCCCTGACCCGGCCCTTCAAATAATAAGATGGTATAGCCCTTATCCGGATATTCTTTTAGGAGCGGATAAAATTCTTCCATAAAGGAATCGTAGCCGCCGTGAATCAGGATAACACCCCGCTCATTTTCTGCCGAATGGAGGTTAGGAGGACTTACAATGTCTGACGAACAGAGATGAGGGGCACTTCCCGGTCTGGCTTTTAAGCGGATTGCAGGCAAATATGTGTTCTGATAGGGAACTTCGAACCTCTCCATGGAATCTTCCCTATATGCCAGGTCAAAGCACTCCCGGAAAAGCCTGTAACACTCTTCTTTTCGGACTGATGTATCAGGGAGGTAAAATTCTGCCATGCGGTAATAAGCGGCTGCATATTTGAAACGCTGCTCCGTGCGGGCTTTTTCAGCTGCGGCCCACCAGGTGGCCGACCAGCTTTCCATATCGGTGATTTTGGAAGCCGCTGCCGTTATCTCTGCCAGTGTCCGGGCATTTTGATCGGCTAGCATCCGGGCCTCTTCGTCTGTCTGCGACGGCGGCGCAGGATCGGAGAGGACGGACATCAGCGCGCGGTTGATCTGAAAGTTCATCTGCTCATCATCGGAAAAATGAAGAAACATAGTCTGTAAACACCTCCCCGCATCGATGAAGCAGTTTCATATTGACTGCAGCCACTACGGTTCCGGCGGCCACGGACAGAATCAGTTTCCAGACTGGATATTGAAGCAGATGCAGGGCATCCAGAAAGATCAGACAGCAGGGAATCATTGTGAGCAGCGCGGTAATGGCACCCGGAACGTAACTTCTGTATACAAGAGCCGTTCCAATGAGGTGTATGAGAATGAGGTGCAGGATATTGGCGGCCAGGAAGCCAAGCCACAATTCATAGTGTCTCGTAAAGTAACCGAACGCCGATACAAGGGTCAGAAGCAGCAGCTCCTCGCAGACAGCGATCGAGAAGCTTTCCGTATTGAAAAATGTGCCGAATGGGACGAAGCGTACCCGAATAAATCGTTTTTTGGGAGCCTCACTGTTTTTCCATGGGATGGCGAGAATGATCTCTTCCATATCGTGGAGGATAAACAGGAGCGGCAGCAGCCATACAATTGCTTTCATAAATCATCATCTCCTTTCCCTCCGATTGTAAGGAGTCCGGAAAAAAGTTTCAATCACCAGATGGAACGGAACTGATTGGATAAGCAATAAAATGCGACAATTAGTTGCTTATCCATATAGAATGTGCTATTCTGCTCGTATCAGGCTGCTATTCTTGCACGTAAGCGGTCAAAAGACGCCCGCTAAGTGCTCATAGCGAGGAGGAAATGGCATGAATCAGCAGGATTTGCGTGTGATTAAAACGAAGAAGAATATAGAAGAGTCATTTCTGCGGCTGCTGGAAAAGAAGTCCTTTTCCGAGATCACGGTGCAGAATATACTGGATGAGGCGCTGATCAACCGGTCCACCTTTTACAAACACTATTCGGACAAATACGATCTGGCCAGACTGCTGTCGGACCGGATGTTTCAGGAGTTTCAGGATATGCTGGAAAATCGTTTTCTGGCATCGCAGAACAGGGAAGTATATGAGACTATCGATGTGATTTACGAGGTGCTGTATGATAAACGGGAGGCATTTCTGAATCTGTGGAAAATACATACGGATGAGGTTCAGCTGGAGAACGAGATGGCGGATTATTTAAAGCACCGGTTTATTGCTGCCTACAGTTCAGGCTTTATCGGCAACGCCAGCCAGATGGATTATTTGTCCGGAACCTACGCGGCCCTGACCATGTCGTCCTTAAAATGGTGCCTGAATCATGACTATGATACGGTGCGGGAGATAGTTCCGCCTTTTGTACGCAATATCCTTCTGGCAATGCAGGAGTTCCGGCAGCTAGAACATAAATGCAAAGAACATGGGGAGAAGCTATGAAATATTTTGGAGCAGGACTGGGGGAAATGCATAAGGAACTGGGAACGATGATACGGAAGGCGGATCGTCTGGAGGATGCCAGGCGTCTGTTTTCAGAGCTTCATGGCGCCCTGCATCTTTCGGAGGTGTCGGGTGGCGAGGAGAATGAGCTGGACCGGCTGACCGGAGACCTGGAGGACCCGGAGTATGC
>NZ_JBKVCZ010000004.1:104219-119634 GCF_046966825.1 Hungatella sp.
CATCAAAGGATGAGACGATCGCCTGGGCTCTCTGGCATATTGCCAGGCTGGAGGATTTGACCATGAATCTTCTGGTTTCCGGAGGGGAGCAGGTATGGAACCGGGAGTGGGCCCGGCGTCTGGGGACAGCAGTTGCAGATACCGGCAACGCGATGAGTGACGATCAGATCATGGAGCTCAGCAAGGCGCTGCGTCCCGCCGAACTGCTGCAATACAGGAGCGCGGTCGGCAGAAGGACGAGACAGATCGTGGAAGGACTGACGGCCGATGATATGAAGCGGGAGGTCCGAAAAGAAGACTTAAAACGCATACGGGAGGAAGGCGGCGTCACAGCACAGGAGGGCTCGGTATGGCTTCTGGATTATTGGGAAAAGAAGGACGTGGCAGGGCTTTTGCTCATGCCGACGACACGGGACCCCATGCTGCATTTAAACGACTGCTGCAAATGGAAACAGCAGATACGGTCGAAGAAAAAGTTTTATAGAAGTTAAATGAAAAAAATTGTAACCGGCCTGTAACGAATCGGGTTTCTGCAACACTAATTAACAGAGAGGAGGAAACACGTATATGGATTCCATGGAACAGATCTATTTATCACACGCGAAAACAGTATATGCCTTTCTCCTGACGAAGACACAGAACCCGGATCTGGCGGAGGAACTGACCCAGGAAACATTCTATCAGGCGGTGAAAAGCATCCATAAATTCAAAGAGCAGAGCAGTGTGTCTACCTGGCTCTGCGGCATTGCGCGGAACGTATGGTTCGATCATCTGCGGAAGCAGAAAGGCAGGGCCGATTTCAAGGAAGCGGAAGAGATTGCAGTCCCCTCCGCGGAGGAGGAAGTATTCTGTTCCTGGGATCAGCTTTCGGTCATGAAGCTGCTTCACCATCTGGAGGACCCCATGCGGGAGGTAATGTATCTGCGCCTGACCGGCAGTCTGACCTTTGGCCAGATCGGAGAGATCATGGGGAAGAGCGAGAACTGGGCGAGAGTGACTTTCTATCGGGGAAAGGAAAGAATTGTAAAGGAGGCGAAGGAAAATGAAACAGAACATACCCTGTGAAATGATCCGCGATCTTCTTCGCTGTATGTGGAAGGGCTGACGTCCGAGGAGAGCAGCAGGCAGATCGAGGCGCATATGGAGACCTGTGAGGACTGCCGCGGCCGGTATCTGCGGATGAAAGAGGACCTTGGACGTGAAACGGATGTAAAACGAAAAGAAAATGAACGGGAAATCGATTATTTGAAAAAAATCAGGAAGAGCAATCTGCGAAAAGTACTTTTAGGCATTGGCTCCGCATTTGCCGTAGTCCTGCTGGCCCTGTTTTTAAAGCTGTTTGTCATCGGATACCCGGTGGATTCCTATCTGGTGACGTATGCAAATGTGAACGAACATATGCTGGCGGTCGGAGGTGTCTTTTACGATTCCGCCTCTGTGTACCGGAGGTATAAACTGGTAGGAGAGAATGATGGAAATACAAAACTGGTGATCTATGCGTGTCTGCCGTCTGCCTGGAACAGGAGTGGAGTATTTAACCTGAACATTGATCTGACGGAGGTGGGAACGGATCTTTCCATCAATGGAATGACCGTGAAGCAGGACGGAACCATTGTAAGCAGGCAGGCAAATGAATTGTTCGCCGCGAAGCACCCGTATGTGGGAGATATGTCCGCCAACGGCAAAGTCGCACAGCTGCTCGGAATCGGCAGGGCGCTTGGCAGCTTTAAAAATGAGCTTCAGACTTCGGAGGAACCGTATGGATGGACATTGAACTTTGAGAACAGCGCGGCGAATTCGGCTGTGTTTGAAGAGCAAATGAAGGGATACGCCTGTGTCCTGATGGCTCTGACCGGAAATCTGGGAGAGGTCAATTGGACGTACACGGTCGAACTGGAAGACGGGCCGCAGGTAAGACAGGGGACCATGACCAGGGAGGCCTGTTCTGAGTGGGCGGGAGAACCCATCGAGACATTTGCAGAGAGTCCGGAAGCTGTTCAGAGGCTGCTTGATCTGACTGGTGTGACGAAGGAGTAAATATGGAATTTTTGAAAAAGAGATAGCTGAAGATAACTGCTCGGAAATGTTTTTGTATGAGTGCAGCTTCTGATAATTTAAAATGACTTAGTGAAAACTCTCAGTAAGAACAGGAGGAACCAGAATGGCTGTCTGGAATCCGTGGCGTGGGTGCCACCGGCACAGCGAGGGCTGCAAGTACTGCTATATACACAAAGGCGATGCGAGAAAAGGGATCAATACGGCCGAGGTGGTCCGGACGGATAAATTCTTTGCGCCTATAGAGAAAAAGAAGAACGGTGAATACAAAATGAAGCCGGGACAGGTGGTATATCTCTGCTTCCAGTCCGATTTCCTGGTTGAAGAGGCTGATGCGTGGCGGGAGGAGTGCTGGAAGATGATTCGTCAGAGAACGGACCTGCATTTTCTCTTTCTGACGAAACGTATTGAACGGTTTATGCAGTGTATTCCTCCCGACTGGGAAAATGGATATGACAATGTGACGGTCTGCTGTACAGTAGAAAATCAGGCCAGGGCCGATGAACGGCTTTCCATCTTTTCCGGCCTTCCGATCAGGCATAAAAATATCATCTGCCAGCCGCTGATTGAAAGGATCGATATACGTCCGTATTTATCCGGGGTTGAACTGGTGGTGGCCGGCGGCGAATCCGACCGGAATGCGCGGCCCCTGGATTATGAGTGGGTGCTCTGGCTGAGGCAGCAGTGTATGGAAAACGGGATTCATTTTGAATTCAGGCAGTGCGGGACTCATTTTATCAAGGACGGCAAACGGTACACGCTGGCGGTGAAGGACTTGGGAAGCCAGGTGCACAAGGCAGGGATCGATATCTAGTGCCGGCCGATGAAGCTATGGAAGGATTGGAGGAATGACGAATGCCACGGATATTTTTGGTAGAGGATGACAGGGAGATTGCGAAAAACCTTACGCTTTTGCTGCGCTCGGAGGGATTTACGGTCACCCACGCCCCCACGCGGGAGGAAGCATTTGCCGCAGCAGACGGCAATAAATTTGATCTGGCGCTGATTGATATTGCGCTGCCCGATGGAAATGGTTTTACGGTATATACAAAGATCAAGGAGACCCAGGATATTCCAGTGATCTTTCTGACTGCCTCGGGCGATGAGACGAGTGTTGTCACAGGGCTTAATATGGGAGCTGACGACTATATTACCAAGCCTTTCCGCCCGCGGGAGCTGATCGCGCGGATTGGGACAGCGCTGCGAAAAAACGGGCGCAGCGGGGCGGCATTTGAAATCTGCGGGCTTTCCGTCGATATGGCGGGCGGCGTTGTGAAAAAATATGGCCGCGAGGTTTTCCTCTCTGCGCTGGAGTACCGTTTACTGCTGGTGTTTGTTAATAATCCCAGGAGTATTATCACGAGAAGCAGGCTGCTTGATGAATTGTGGGACGCGGCGGGCGAATTTGTCAATGATAATACATTGACTGTGTATATCAAGCGGCTGCGGGAGAAGATAGAGGATGATCCTGCAAATCCGCAGATTATTCTGACTGTCCGCGGAACCGGGTATCGATTGGGGGGCGGAAATGTTTCGGAATAAGGAGTTTCGACAGTTTGCCATGGTGTTCGTCCTGACGGCAGCCGTCACGGTAGCACTTGGATTTACCATCAATACGGCGGCCGGAATTCTTACCGCCGTTTCAACTTCTGTCTTCGGCATCGCCTTTTTCCTGTTTACGAAAGCCCGATACAGGAGTATCGCACGGCTTTCCAATCAGATCGATCTCGTGCTGCACAATGCCGACCGTCTGGATCTCGACGAACTGGAAGAGGGCGAGCTGTCTATTCTCCACAGCGAAATAACGAAAATGCTGCTGCGCATTCGGGAACAGAACGAGGCACTGAAAAATGAAAAAATGCATCTTGCCGATTCGCTGGCCGATATCGCCCATCAGCTCCGCACACCTCTTACGTCTGCAAACTTAACGCTTTCCCTGCTGGAGAAAAATCCGGATGAAAACGAACGGAGGGCCTTTATTCGGGAAACAGAGGAACTGCTGGTGCGCATGGACTGGCTGATCACGTCTTTGCTTAAATTGTCCCGTCTGGACGCGGGCGTTGTGGTATTTCAACGAGAGCCGGTTGACGTAAACGACCTCATAAGCGCGGCTCTCCGGCCGCTGCTGATCCCTATGGAACTGCATGGGATTGTGGTGCAGAGAGAGGTGCGTGCAGATGCAAAGACGCCATTCCCCGTAATCGTTCAGGGCGACCCCGGCTGGCTGGCGGAGGCAGTACAGAACATCTTTAAAAACTGTATGGAAAGCACGGGGGATCACGGAACGATTGCGATTGACTGTACGGATACGGTTCTGTTCACTGAGATTACGATTCATGACAGCGGCGCGGGATTTGAAAAAGAAGCTCTGCCTCACATATTTGAGCGGTTTTACAGCGGAAAAAGCGCAAACAGGGCGGGATATGGGATCGGGCTGGCTCTCTGCAGGATGATTATCATCCGGCAGGGAGGGACGATTACTGCAAAAAATCATCCGCAGGGAGGCGCGGTATTTACCATCCGTTTTCCAAAGTGACGGATCTCTCACTGAAAAGTCACAGAGATGTAAGGTGAATTCTCTATTATATGAGTATACCATGAGGAAGGAGGCTCACATAATGGAGCTTTTAAAAATTGATAATCTATGCAAGGTCTACGGCAGGGGTGAAAATCAGGTTACTGCCCTTGACCACGTTTCACTCACAATCGAAAAGGGCGAGTTTGCCGCGATCATCGGCCCCTCCGGCTCCGGCAAATCGACACTGCTCCACATCATTGGCGGCGTGGACGTGCCGACCAGCGGAAAGGTGTATTTAGACGGGCAGGATGTGTATGCGGGAAACAGTGAAAAGCTGGCCATTTTCCGCAGGCGGCAGGTGGGGCTGATCTACCAGTTTCACAACCTCATTCCCACCCTGAATGTGGTGGAGAATATTACCTTGCCCATCCTGATGGACAAAAGGAAGGTCAACGAGGAACGACTGGAGGAATTGCTGGAAATGCTCGGTCTGAAAGACCGGAGAACGCATTTGCCTAATCAGCTGTCCGGGGGGCAGCAGCAGCGGGTCTCCGTTGGGCGTGCGCTGATGAATGCGCCGTCTGTCTGCCTGGCCGACGAACCGACAGGCAGTCTGGACAGCCACAACGGCCATGAGATCATCAATCTGCTGAAATTAAGCAACAAAAAATACCGGCAGACCCTCATCGTCGTCACGCATGATGAAAATATCGCCCTGCAGGCAGACCGCATCATCGGCATCTCGGATGGTAAGGTAGTGCGGGATGAGAGGATGGTGTGATGATGAATATCTTTCACAAGGTCACCCTGCAGAGCATGAAAAAGAGCCGTACGCGGACAATTGTCACCGTGATCGGGGTAATTCTGTCCGCGGCTATGATCACGGCTGTCACGACGTTCTCCGTTTCTCTGCTGAACTACATGATTAAGGGCGCGACAGTGAAATATGGCGGATGGCACGTCGAGTTTTTGGATGTCGATTCCTCATTCGCGGAGGCGCGGGCCCGGGACGCCGGAGTGGCTGGCACAGCGATATCCGAAAATATTGGCTATGCGGAGCTGAAAGGCGGGAAAAATCCCAACAAGCCCTATCTCTTTATTGCGGGATTCAGCAAAGAGGCTTTTGATACGGTTCCGATTGAGTTAGTCTCCGGCAGACTGCCTGAGAACAGCGGGGAGATTCTGGTTCCGGCCCATGTCGCGGCAAACGGCGGCGTTACTTATGCAGTGGGGGACACATTTTCGCTTGCCATCGGAAGCCGTATGGCTGGGGAAGGCCGTCTCGGCCAGCATGATCCCTTTCCTGCCAGAAATGAGCCGGGGAAGGAAAACGAAACCTTTGTGCCTCAGGAAGAAAGAACCTATACGGTTGTCGGCATCTGCGAAAGACCGGCTTTCGAGGAATTTACCGCGCCGGGTTATACCTTGATAACGACAGAAGACACAGCAGCAGGTCAGACGGCAGGACCGACAGATCAGACGGCAGGCTCGACAGATCAGACGACCAGTTTAAGCATCTTTGTCACACTTAAAAATCCGGGAAAAGTCCAGGCTTATATTGAAAGGACTGCCGGGCAAAGCGCATATGTCCTGAATGACAATGTGCTGCGTTTTCTGGGGGTGTCCAGCGATCACCTGTTTAATATGCTTTTATATTCCGTCGGCGGAATTTTGATGGCCCTGATCATGACAGGTTCGATTTTTCTGATTTACAATTCCTTTACCATCTCGCTGAACGAACGGACGCGCCAGTTCGGGATTCTGGCATCCGTGGGGGCTACGGCCGGACAGCTGCGGAATTCGGTGCTGTTTGAGGGGCTCTGTATCGGCGCGGCCGGTATTCCCATCGGTATCGTTGTGGGCCTTGGCAGCATTGGCCTTGTAATATCCTTTGTGGCGGAGAAGTTCAAAAACTTCGGCTACAGTGCCGTGTCTCTTTCGCTGACTGTGTCCGGTACAGCCATAGCGGGGGCGGCGGTGATCAGTCTGGTCACAATTCTGTTTGCCGCCTACATTCCGGCCAGGAAAGCGGCGTCCAGACCTGTGATGGAAAGCATTCGCCAGACCAATGAGATCAAAATCGAATCGGGAGCCGTGAAAACATCGAAGCTGGCGCAGCGCCTCTGCGGCCTGGAGGGAACGCTGGCTCTGAAAAATTTTAAAAGAAATAAGAAGCGCTGCCGCAGCATTGTGCTTTCCCTCTCTTTAAGCGTCGTTCTGTTTGTATCGGCCAATGCTTTTGGAAACTGCCTGAATCAGGGCGCGAAGCGGTCCGTGGTAAATACGGATTTTGACATCTGCTTTTCGTCCCCGAAAATCGATGAAAATGAATTATTCCGTCTTTACGGCAGACTTAAAACTGCGGAGGGGATCAAAGAAAGCTCTTATCAGGCGCTTATGTCATATTCCTGCGCGGTCAGGGCCGGCGACTTGTCAGACGAATACCGGAAATACATGGGGTATGAGAATCCGGATGAGACAGTCACACTGCCGATGGATATCCAGTTCATTGAGGACAGAGAATTCCGTAATTTTATCGAAAGCCAGGGATTGTCTCCGGAAGAATATACCGGCCAGAATGCGAAAATGATTGCCGTAGCGAAGCAAAAATCAGATGAGACGAAAAGCGGCCGGAGCGGGCTGGTTAATATGTTTGTAGGTGATTCCGTGAGCGGATCGGTCACTCCCGGAGCCGAACCGCCCGGGGAGGTGAAAGGGAACCCATCGGCAGACAAAGAGAAGCAGATAAGTATCACCTTCGTCGATACCATACCTCTCGATACACTTCCAAAGAACTCTTCCGATGTGAAGCCGTTTATCTTTATGATCGTCGCACCATGGCAGCTAAGAGAACAGTTTGTATCTCCGGATGCGGGGGAGATAATGGGACTGACCTTTCTGGCAGATAAGCCCTCCCAGGTGACGGCGGAGATGTCGGAAATGATTCAGGAAGCGGGAATAGGAACCGATTACACCCTGTATAATGTGAACAGGATGTTTGAAGAAAACCGCAGCATTCTGTTTGTCATTCATGTGTTTACGTATGTTTTTGTGATGATGATTTCGCTGATTGCGGCGGCCAATGTGTTCAATACCATTTCCACCAATATCAAGCTGCGCAGGCGGGAACTTGCCATGCTCCGGTCGGTAGGAATGTCTGACCGTGATTTCAATAAGATGATGAATTTTGAGTGTGCCTTCTACGGTATGCGGACGCTGCTGTTTGGGCTGCCGGCGGCGGGAATCTGCTCCTGGCTGATCTACTGCGGCATGGCTGCCGGGGGAGCGGATGTAAGCTTCGTATTTCCATGGGCAAGTATGGCAGTCAGCGCGTTCAGTGTGTTCTTTGTCGTGTTTATCACAATGGTGTTTGCAGTCGGAAAATTAAAGAAAGAGAATATCATTGATGCGCTTCGAGATGATATGGCTTAACAAAAGATCAGGGCCTGGCGGAAAAAGCCAGGCCCTGTATTGAATAAATTACGGTTGTTCCGCTTCTGCAGTACAGTAGGTCGTGCTACAGATCCAGTTTTAAATCCCCTTCCCTGATCCAGCCGGCTTTCCTTAAAAATTCTCCGAAGACCAGCGTCAGAACGGCGGGAAGCGAAAGCAGACCAGCAGAATTCAATCCATTCTGGCGCCGCCGCCATCGCGGTATAGACGCCAGTGGACCAACCAGCCCGCAGGTTCCCATGCCGGAGGCCGTCTCAATGTTTTCATCTGGAAGATCACCGTGGCGACCGGGCCGGTTACGGGGAGGCCAGCGTGGGCGCAATCAGATTTTCAGTTCTTTACGATGTTGCCCATCTGGAGCATGGAGGTGCCGAGCCCCTGGGCCAGCAAGCCGCCCCAGCCATTTTCCCGGAAGCTTAGAACAGCAAACCCGATCATCTGGGCGCAGCAGCCTGCCGTGGCCGCGCCGCCTGCCAGACCGTCGAGCGCCAGCATAATACAGATAGCGGCGCTGCTGATCGGCAGCGTCAAGGCGATCCCGATGAGGCCGGATACCAGGATTCCCATGAAGAAGGGCTGCATCTCCGTGGCTGTTTTTACCAGATTTCCGAAGGCGGCCATAAAGGCAGCCACACCCGGTCCTACAAACTGAGCGATCAGGACGCCGGAGATGATGGTGACGCCGGGGGTGACGATGATGTCGACCCGGGTTTCCTTCGATACGATTTTTCCGAGTTCCGCTGCCACGACGGTGGCCACCAGTGCGCCGACCGGTCCGCCCAGCTCGTTGCCGGCGATCCCGACGGTAGCGGCCGAGAATAAGACCAGCTGCGGCGCCTTCAGCGCATAAGCGATTGATACTCCCAGTGCTGCGCCGGTCGCACTTTTTGCGTAGCCCGCAATGGTGCCAAATAACGCGACACCTGTCTTGTCACCCAATGTTGCAAAGATGGTGCCGATCAGCAGCGAGGCAAATAAGCCAAATGCCATGGCACCCAATGCATCAATGAGATAGGTCTGGACGGTGATGTTGACGTTTTTACGTTTCAAAAACTCTTTCACGCCTGTTTTTTCCATGTTAGAAATCTCCTTTATGTATTTGTCTGTTACAGGTGCACACATTTGGCGAAAATGCCAAAGCAGTTAGTTATGTATTTTACCATAGAATTGGAAAATTGCAAGAATAACATGAAAAAGGACCAGCCGGGGGAGCTGATCCTTTTTTCGGAGAAGGTATTTCGTTTCTTATGGGGTGTAGCAAAAACTATATAATGTATTGGGGGGGGGTTTACGATTATTAATATAACTCATTCCCACAAAAAAGTGTTCACAAACTTTGGGAAAATCAAAATGAAAAATTGTGCGTTTTACCAGTATAAAAATATTGGTTATAAAAATTAGATAAAAACAGTGTGTGCAGCGGTGGGGATAGGTCATAATTTATATAATGGAGTGAGGCTCTGCCGGTACTGCATTTTATTTACAATTAATGGCGCAGTGCGGTACAAGGTTCTATATCAGGGCTTTTTCTCATAAAGATTACTTAACTACTTTATCAGATCTTTTGAGGAAGCTATTTTATGAATAATACTCCATATAGTATCCATGCGAATCCGGACTCCATACCGGTTATCCATTCGAACTGGTATCCTCCGGTCGCCGTCACCGAAAAAAATCTTCAGTACGCGCAGATTCTCATGCCGGACCTGGCTGCAGCGGTCAGCGAAATGACCACGGTACACCAATATCTGTATCAGTCCTGGACTGCCGGCAGCAATTATAATAACGAGTCCTGCAAGCCGGATTCCCGCGCCTTACATAAAAACATACGCCGTGTGATCCAGCGCATCGCTGTGGTTGAACAACACCATTTTACCATTATCGGACAGCTCATTACTCTTCTTGGCGGCCAGCCGGAATGCCGTTCGGCGGAGCCGTGTTCGTACTGGCGCGGAAATATGGTAGATTACAGCTGCGATATCCGTACCGTGCTGGCGACAGACGCCGAGTCCGAGAAGTTCGCCGCCCAGGCATATGCCGATCAGTCTCAAAAGATCAAGGACCCTCAGGTATCCAAAATGCTCGCGCGTCTGTCTCTGGACGAGAAGCTGCATTATAAAATATTCAGTGATTTTTTATCGCAAATCTAATCAGAATTGTAGTATATATCGCATTTGAATGTATTGACGTTGTTAACACGTTGTGCTTTGATCTTATTAAAGGAGATGATAACAATGGCAAAGACATCAAACATAAATATTCGGATTGACCCTGACATTAAAGAGCAGGCCGAGCATTTGTTTTCAAAGTTTGGAATAACGATTACAGATGCAATAAATATGTTTCTTCATCAAAGTATTAACGTTGGCGGAATTCCATTTGAGTTAAAAGTTGAGAAGCCAAATGCGGTTACTTCAGCTGCTATGGATGATGCCGTTAATGGAAAAGATATACATGGTCCCTTTGACAGTGTGGAAGCTTTGATGGAGGATCTCAATGCTTAAAGCCGGGTATCAGGGGCAATTTAAAAAGGATTATAAGCTGGCAGTTATAAGAGGCTGTAACCCCGAACCATTCTGGTTTAGGGCGCTATTGCTTTTTCTGCTATGTCTGAAGCATTCTCTGCGAGCCTCTGCGGCAGGAAGCTGCTTTTTGCACAATATGTATATTCAATGAGTTGTTTAAGTTGGTGTTTTGTTTTTTTCATATCTTATCTTTTATTCTGGAAACACTGTCGTTCTTTATTGCTTAAATGTGTAATGAACATTCTCCTAAATCACTATTTTCCCGATCACAGTCGTTAAAAAGAGGACTTGTGTCCTTTTTGTATCTACTTTTTGCCTAAAAAATGGCTCGTAAAAATGTGATATTTTCACAAAGTGGATAATATTTCCTCGTAAAGGGACATAAGTCCTTTTAAAATGAAAAAACCATTGCTACAATGTGATTATTCCAAAATAAAAAGAGACATAAGCTCCATTGAAAAAGAAAGAGGTGGAATGCATGAATAAGGTTTTAGACATTGTGACATCGAAGGGACTGACGTATGAACAGAAGGTGGTGGCCCTGGCCCATGCGGCGGAGAACAGTCTGGAGGTACTGGAGATACCGGAGAAGACCCGTCACTATATGGAGACCGGAGCCATCTGTGACCTGGACGAAGGCCATGCGCCGTACCGGCCTAGATATATCATGCCGGATTACGAAGCGGCGGTAAAAAAAGGGTGTGAATTTCTGCAGCTTGACCCGCCGAAGGATCTTGACGAGGTGATTCAGTTCCTGGAGATTTTGTACCGCCATGTGCCCTCCATCACCAGTTACCCCGTTTATCTTGGCAACATCGACCGCCTGATCGAACCGTTTCTCGAAGGTGTGAGCGATGAGGAAGCGGAGAAAAAGCTGAGATTGTTCCTGATTTATCTGGACCGAACCATTACCGACGGGTTCTGTCATGCAAATCTGGGCCCGGAGGAGACGAGAACCGGACGGATCATCCTGAAGCTGGAAAAAGAGCTTCAAAATGCGGTGCCGAACCTGACACTGAAATATGATCCGGATATTACGCCGGACTCCTATGGAGAACTGGCGCTCTATACCTCCCTTTACTGCGCAAATCCGGCCATCTGCAACCACCGGATGCACAAGGATACGTATGGGGACTACGGTATTTCCAGCTGTTACAACATTCTGCCCATTGGAGGCGGTTCCTACACACTGACGAGAATCGTCCTTCCGAAGCTGGTTCCCGAGGCAGACAGCAGGGAACAGTTTCTTGCGGAGACCCTTCCGGACTGTCTGCAGCGCATGGGGGACTATATGAACGAGAGAATCCGGTTCCTCGTGGAAGAATCGAATTTCTTCGAGACCTCGTTCCTTTCCAGAGAAGGTTTTATTGCCAGGGATAAATTCCTTGCCATGTTCGGAGTCGTGGGGCTGGCGGAATGCACCAATCTGCTGATGGATGACCCGGACAAGATCTATGGAAGCGATCAGGAAGCGGACCAGCTGGCAGACCAGATTATGCAGGTTATCGCGGAATATGCGGAGACGTCGAAGGCGCTTTACTCGGAGGTATTTCATGACCATTTTGCACTCCACGCGCAGGTCGGAATCGACTCAGACCACGGAATTACGTCGGGAGTGAGGATTCCGGTTGGAATGGAACCGGAACGCATGTATGACCACCTTCGCCACAGCGCGCGTTTCCATCGCTTTTTCCCGACCGGATGCGCGGATATCTTTTCCTTTGACCCAACCGGCAGAAATAATCCGGCGGCCATGCTGGATATCGTAAAGGGGGCATTTTCCCTGGGTGATAAATACATAAGCTTTTATGCGTCGGACAGCGATTTAGTCCGGATTACCGGCTATCTGGTAAAACGGAGCGAGATGGAAAAGTATTACGAGGGCGAGGCGGTGCTTCAGAATACGGTGCATCTCGGAGGAGATAACTACCGGAACGCACATCTGGAAAACAGGAAGGTGAGGGCGCTATGAGCATGGTCCCTCCCGAGGCCGTGATTAATAAGATTATTCCGTTGAGCGTTGTGGACGGTCCGGGCTGCCGCACCTCCGTATTCGTCCAGGGCTGCAATATCGCCTGCGCCTATTGCCACAACCCTGAGACACAGCAGTTGTGCAGCGGCTGCGGTCTCTGTGTCAGCCAGTGTCCGGCGGGAGCGCTGTCGATTCAGGAAAATGGCGGAGAAACGCCGAAGGAAAATGAGCATGACCGCGTAATCTGGGATGAGAGCCTTTGCGTGCAGTGCGATACCTGCATTCGCGTCTGTCCCAGCCACGCGTCTCCCAAGGTACGCCGGATGAGCGCAGAAGACGTGTGGAAGGAAATTGAAAAAAACATGCCGTTTATCCAGGGAATCACCGTTTCCGGAGGCGAATGTACCTTGTATCCGGAGTTCCTCACAGAGCTGTTTCGGCGGGCAGGGAAAGCGGGGCTTACCTGTTTCCTGGACAGCAACGGCTGTGTGGATTTGTCCCAATATCCACGGCTGATGCAGGTGACGGATCAGGTGATGTTAGATGTAAAGGCCTGGGATCACGACGTCTTTGGACGGCTGACAGGCGGAGATGTCTCTATAGTAAAGAAGAATCTCAAATATCTGGCGGAACACGGAAAATTATTCGAAGTGCGGCTGGTCTGTCTGGATTCGGAGCGCGAGGGGGAAAAACGGCAGGAAGGGGTTCCCGAAGTGGATATGGAGGCGGTCATCGCAGGCGTATCCCGGGAAGCGGCTCCCTATTTAAAGGAATTCCGGCTGAAGCTGATCACCTTCCGCCAATATGGAGTGACCGGAAGTCTTAAGGATGCGAAAAGTCCATCCCGGGAACGCATGGAAGAGCTTAAGCGTTTGGCGGTCAGATATGGGTTTCAGGATATCCAGGTGGTATAGGAAATGAGAGAGAATAAAGAAGAGTAAAACAATAAATAAAAAAGCAGAAAACGTAAAAACAAAAAAACAAAACGGAGGATCAGATTTATGAAGCTCAGAAGAGGAATTGTATTCGGTTTAACGGCGGCAATGGCACTGTCTCTTACAGCATGCGGAGGCGCAAAGACGGAGAGCACAAAGGGAGAAAGCGCAAAGGCAGAGAGCGCGAACACGGAAGGCGGTACATCAGAGGGAAAGAGCAGCTTCTCGATTGCGATGATCACCGATACGGGCGGAATCAATGACCAGTCGTTTAACCAGTCCGCATGGGAAGGTCTGACGGAGTTAAAGAACGAAAAGGGCGTGGAGGTCAACTACATCGAGTCGAAGCAGGCTTCCGATTTCGTTACGAATCTGGAAAGGCTGGGAGACAGCGGCGCCAATCTCTTATGGGGCGTAGGCTATGCCTGTGCGGACGCAGTTTTAGAGGCCGCGGACAGCAACCCGGATATCCAGTATGCAATCATCGACAATGCTTACGACGATACGCCGGACAATGTGACGGGCGTGATGTTCCGGGCGCAGGAGCCGTCCTTCATGGTTGGATATGTGGCCGGACGTATGACAGAAACTAATAAGGTAGGCTTTGTCGGAGGCATTTCCTCAGGTCTGATCGATCAGTTCCAGTACGGGTATGAGGCCGGCGTCAAGTATGCAGCAAAGGAGCTGGGCAAGGACATTGACATTTCCGTACAGTATGCGGAGAGCTTCAGCGATGCGGCAAAGGGAAAAGCCATCGCCACGAAGATGTATTCCGACGGATGTGACGTGATCTATCACGCGGCAGGCGGAAGCGGAACAGGCGTCATCGAAGCGGCCAAGGAAGCGGACAAATGGGTGATCGGCGTGGACAGAGACCAGGCTTACTTAGCGCCGGAGCACGTTCTGACCTCAGCGCTCAAGCTGGTAGGAAAAGCCGTCAAGGAAGTTTCCATCGAGGCCATGGACGGCGGAACAATCGGCGGCCAGACGCTCACCTTCGGATTAAAGGAAGAGTGTGTGGGAATACCGGAGGAGCATGGTAATATGGCAGACGGTGTCTATGAGGATACGCTGAAGGTAGCGGATTCGATCTGAAACGGGGAACTGGTACCGCCGACCACAAAAGAGGAATACGAAGCGTTTATCGCAGAATAGGATAAATGAATTTACACCGCAGAGTTAAGAAACAGAATTTAACCTGCGGTGTAAACAATGAAAGGAGAAATCGAGATGGCCACGGTGAGCAGCGACTATGCGGTTCAGATGCACGGGATCACAAAGCGGTTTGGGGCGTTTTACGCTTTAAAGAACATGAATCTGGACGTAAAGAAGGGCAGCATCCATTCCCTTCTGGGTGAAAATGGGGCGGGAAAAAGTACACTGATGAATGTGTTGTACGGTCTGTATCAGGCCGATGAAGGCGAGATATACGTAGGCGGCAAAAAGACAGATATCAAGAAGCCCAATGTAGCGATTGCTAACGGGATCGGCATGGTTCATCAGCATTTCATGCTGGTGGAGGATTTTACGGTAACACAGAATATCATTTTGGGCAATGAGACGACCTCCCACGCGGGAGTTGTGGACATGAAGAGGGCCAGAAAACAGATTCTGGAAATCGTGGAGAAATACGGGCTGGAAGTCGATCCGGATGCGAAAGTAAACGATATATCCGTGGGAATGCAGCAGCGCGTGGAGATATTAAAGGCCCTGTACCGCGGGGCAGAGCTGCTGATTCTGGATGAGCCCACCGCAGTTTTGACTCCCCAGGAGACCCGGGATCTTCTCTCCATCATGCACAATCTGGTAAATGACGGAAAAGCCATCATTATCATCACCCATAAGCTGAAGGAAATCAAGGCCTCCTCCGACACCTGCACCATCATCCGCCGCGGAGAGTACATCGATACGATTTCGGTAAAAGAGGTTTCAGAGCAGGAACTGGCCACGCTCATGG
>NZ_JBKVCZ010000005.1:0-46596 GCF_046966825.1 Hungatella sp.
GTTTATCATATACCGCTGTCATTACCGGATTAACGGTAAAGCCTGCGCCCTCGAACTCAAATTCATCTCCGCTCCAGGAGTCTAGCGTTGCGCCTCTCGTAACCTCGCCGGTGGCAAAGTTATTGTTCAGCGTGTAGGCTATGGTATTCTTAAAATCAGTCTTATTCTGAGTAAGCGCCTGCTCCAGACTGATATAAGGACCCTGTGCCTTGACGCCGAAGCTGGAACCCAACAGCGATACGTGAGAACGGATTCCAAATAACGTCACCTGGGAATTGCCGGCCAGCGGAAGTCCCTGTCCATCTGCGTTGTTGTTCTTAAGCAGTACGGCGCCCTCCGCAGCCTGCTGGCGGTTCAAATCAATGGCTTTCTGAATCAGCGCGTGGGAATTGCCGGTTCCGTCTTCATTGAGAACCTCCGCCGACGGCTGAAACTTATCATATAAAGGGTCATCCTCTGTATTTTCGGAGACGAATTTTTCACTCAAAGTACCGAGAGCGGTATCGATCGTCGCCTTGTAGCTTTCAGCCACAACCCCAATAATAATTGTCAGTGAAAAAATAAATGTAAACAGAGTTGTCAAGCCGCGCCAAAGCGCTCTTTTTTTCATAAACATAACTTTTCCTTCCTTTCAACTGCATATTTTCTTACACCCAATTGGCGCTGGAGGACTTTTTCCTGACCAGCTTATATGCCGGGTTTGGAACCGCGACTTTATGAAAGACAGCGGTATCCCTGCATTCACCGGCTCTCACCTCCAGCGTTACCGTGCCGTTTAAGGGCACACGGAAGTTGAAAACACGGTCTCCTGTCTGTTCCTCCATCAGCTTTCCATCCGCGTACAGCGCGGCCTTTGGCTGATTGGTGTAAACCTTCACAGTAGTGACAGATTCCTCCCGGTCCGCCCTGCGGCGTCCCGCAATGTGCACAAACGGCTCATCACTCCAGTAAGCCTTATAGAGATAGAAGCTGTCCTTTTTGATTTTCCGGTCAAATGTGACCAGCCCCTTGTGGTTCATACCGGCCTCTCCGCCCTGATCTCTGGCATCCGCCGCGAAATCAAACATGTTCCACACATGAGTCGCCCACAGATAGGGGTTGCGTTCAAAGCATTTTAACATGTACTCGTGGTAAACGGTCTGATACTCCTCCGAGTGATCCCCTCTGCGCGGCTTTCCGGAATGCAGGTTCGGCATGGCCTCACATCCGTATTCCGAATACCCCAGACAGCGCTTCGGATACCGGAAATGGAAAAACCGCATCCACCAATCATTCAGGAACAGCCCCGGGACGTACCATCCCAGATACAGATTCCACGATACCAGGTCGGTGATATGCGCAGACCGGTTAAACGGCCCGCACATGGCGTAGCAGGCCAGCGTTGTCAGCCTGGTCGGGTCCATCTCATGACAGAGCTCGTTAAGCTCCCGGTGATTATCCAGCATATCCTTTTTATTCTTTGTGGAGATGGTAATCTCGTTGGAGACTCCCCAGCAGACGATACAGGGATGGTTGTAATTCTGGACAATCAGTTCCTTCATCTGGCTTATGGTGTTCGCTCTTCCATTGGCCATATGTTCGGAAATATAAGGGATTTCCGCCCAGACCACCAGGCCGGACTCGTCGCACAGATCGTAGAAATACTGATCGTGCTGATAATGGGCGAGGCGGACCGTATTGGCCCCAATCTCACGGATGAGCTCCATGTCCTTTTGATGGTGCTCCTTCGTGATGGCATTGCCCAGTCCCTTCCAGTCCTGATGGCGGGATACGCCGCGCAGGGGATAGCTGCGGCCGTTTAAGAAAAATCCTTTTTCCGGGTCCACATGGAAGGTGCGGACACCAAACCGGCAGCGGATCTCATCCACGGTTTTCCCGTGGTACTCCAGGCGCGCGACCGCCGTATAGAGATACGGGTCCTTCAAGCCATCCCATAAGTGCACGGAAGGGATGACCAGTGTGCAGTCCGCTCCGGTTCCGGAGGCGGCTACCGCGCCGTCTGAATCCAGAAGAACGATGCGGATTTCACAATCATCGTCCGGCAGCGCTGCATCGGACTTATTTCCCCCTGCCTCCATCTCGGTAAAGGTCTGGACTCTGACATATCCGTCCAGTTCTTTCACCTGCGGCGTAATACGGATTCCATCCCCGCCGTGATCAGCCAGAGCAAAATGTCTCCGGTTCACCACCATCAGATTCACGTCACGGTATATGCCCCCGTAAAATGTGAAATCCGCTTTCTGCGGGTACACACGGTCGTTGACGCCATTGTCCGCTTCCACAGCCAGCCGGTTTGTCTCCCGCAGCAGATCTGTCACATCCACACGGAATGTGGAATAGCCGCCGTCATGGGTGCACACCAGGGTATCGTTGAAGCATACCCTCGCACTGGCGTTCACTCCCCGGAATTCCAGATAGACCCGTTCCTCACCTTTCAGAAACTCCGGCATGTCCAGCTCCCGTTCATACCTGCATGAACCGCGCCAGTAATTATTACCGCCATCCTGTCCATCCACGCTGTTCCAGGTATGCGGCAGATTCACTGACACGGTCCTTCCATCCGGACCGGTAAACTGCCACCTGTCATTCAAATTCTTCGTTTTTCTCATGCCATTTCTCTTTTCTTTGTGCTAATCCTCCATACTATAACAAGTTTTTTTTCGGAGTGTAAGCATTTTTGTATAAGTGGTCGATTTTAGAACCCAAGTGGTTTTCAGCAAAAAAAATCAGGACTGAGAGGAAATATACTACCTCCTCTCAGTCCTGTCCGCAGCTTTTTTGCCTGCGATCGGAATCAATATCTTCAACGAAAAGATATTTTCCTCCGTGTCAATTTTCATGAAACCATTATATTTTTCTACCGTATAGCGGATACTCTTCAAGCCGAATCCGTGATACCCGTTCCGGGCCTTTGTGCTGACGGGCAGATCGCCGTCAAACTCCAGCCGCCTGCCGAGCGGGTTCATGATATTAATGATCAAAAACTGTTTGCGGACGTACACCAGCACGTCTATCATCCGCATCTCCTGATTCTCCAGCTGCTTTACGCTCTCAATCGCATTGTCAATGGCATTGCCAAACACGGTGTATAGGTCTACCGGGTCAAAGATATCCATCTGGCGGCCATCCGCAATGCAGTTGATCTTGATGCTGCTGGCCGTGCAGAACAGGCTCTTCTCCGTCAGAACCGTATCCAGCACTTCATTGCCGGTCTTCACGATGGAGTCATAGATCTGCACGGAATCTTCCACCTCGCGCAGATATTTGTCCCGTTCCTCCGGACTGGTGATGGCGCGCATGGCGGCAATCTGATGCTTCAAGTCATGGCATTTGCGGTTAATCAGGGTTATGGTCTCCTGGGACAGCTCATACTGCTCCTTCTGCTGATGCCACAGCTGATTTAAGATGTCCAGCTCCTGTTTCATGGCGCTTTTCTTGAACAGCGTGTTCTGAAGGTAGAGAATCAGGACGCAGTAGCACTGGATCAGCAGGATGTTCCATACCCGCACATCAGGATATGGAATGCCGCCCCCTGACCTCAAAAAGCCAAACAGGATTTCAAAAACAATCAGCAAAAACAGCGCCGAGGACAGCTGCCGAGGCCCCACCTGATAGACTCCGTTTTCCGGCATATATCTGACGATTGTGATGCCGGCCATCCCATAGATCACTGCGTAAATCACCACCATGTAGCCGATGGCCGACAGCTGGCCTCCGATCCCCATACTCCTCAGAACAATGAATGCGGACTCATGGGCAATCTGCTGGCTGATGATCGCCCACGCCGCACAGTACACCGCCGCGCCTGGAGGCATGGCCGCGCAGATATAGATAAACAGGCAGCTCAGCAGAAAAACGCCCGACATGGATACCACCGCCGGAACGGTCACTGCCGGAAATGCCGTCCTCCACCAGACTGCAGCCACAGCCACAGCGCAGGTCCCCGCCGTCGCCAGGCCCAGTCTCATCCGGAAATTCGGGCGGTGTTTCAGCGGAATTATATAAAGCACGCATGCCGCCCAGAGCGATACAGCCAGTTCCACATACGTCCATATCGTGATATTTATCTTTGTCATGTCCCCATCCCCATGTAATCCGTCAGCTCAGAAAGAAACGCCGTCTTATTCCTCCTGCTGATCTCCAGTTCATCTCCTGCTACGATGACTATATTTTTGCGTATCTCCGAAACGTACTGCAGATTCACCAGATACCAGTGGTTGCACCGCACAAAATGGCTCTCCTTCAGCGTCTCCTCCGCTCCCTGCAGCGTTCCTCTCACCACGAAAATACCGTCCTCCGTGTGGTAATGCAGCATACGGTTCTGCACCTCCACGTAGTGAATCCGGTCCACCTTGAGCCGTTTGATCCCATCCGGAAGATTTAAGAGAATTTCCTCCGGCTGACGTTTTTTCACCCTTGAGACGGCGCGGTCGAGACGCACGGAGAAGGTGTAATAGTTAATCGGCTTCAGCACGTAATCCAGCGCTCCCACATCGTAACCGTTAATCGCATACTGGGCCATATTGGTAATAAAGACAAGCACCACGTCCTGATCCTTTTTCCGTATCTCCCGTGCCGTCTCCATCCCGTTCAGCTTCCCCATCTCGATATCCAGCAGGATTATGTCAAACCGCGGGCTGTAATTCTCCAGCAGTGCACTTCCGTCGCAGAAGGTCTCTGTCTGAATCTCCCGTTTCTTCTCTGCACTATACTGCCTGATGTATTCCTGAATCTGGTCAATATACACTTTTTCATCGTCCACTACAGCAATTTTCAGCATACCCCGTTACCTCCTGACACATAACCCGCCTCTGTTTTCATCCGTTCATTATAACATGTCCGATTTATTTTGCATAGAAAAAATGGCGGCACAGCCGGAAAGGCCCTGGACATTCCAACGTCCAGGACCTCCGCTGCCTCCGGAAAATCCTTTTATAAAATGACCGGCTGGATCTGTTTTCCTTCCAGCGCTTCTTCCAGGGTTCTGACAATCTGATCCGTCCTGGCAATCATGGAATTGGGCTTTTTAATCGCGTTATCCTGGCCGAATGGCACGAAATAAATGTTTTTAATATTAAAAAGCTGGCCGATATTTTTAAAATTAATTCCCAAAGCGTCGTTGGTGGAAATCGAGATAACCAGGGGCTTGGAGTTTCTCAAATGGGCTTTTGCAGCCATGAGGACAGGGGTGTCGGTTATGCCGTTGGCCAGCTTTGCCAGGGTGTTCCCCGTACACGGTGCAATGAGAAGAATATCCAGGTAGCCCTGCGGACCAATCGGTTCGGCATCCTCCAGCTTCAGAATGGGGGGATTGCCGGTCAGGTCGGAAATGTGGCTGATAAACTCCGTGGTATCTCCAAAACGTGAATCGGTAGTCTGCACATTTGTGGAGATAATGGGATAGATGGAGGCGCCTTCCGCCATCAGAGCGGTGACTGCCTCTTCCATCTTACTAAAGGTACAGAAAGACCCGGTGATTGCCAGGCCGATTTTTTTTCCTTCTAATTTCATATAAACTCCTTTACTATAAGCTTTTCATGACAGCCTTTAACAGAATTTCAGCCGCCGCCTTCGGCGCATAGGCGCCGGGGAGCCCGGGACATAGTCTGGCGTTTATTTCCCGGCTCTTACATGCGGTAAAATCCACGCCGCCAGGGGCAGAGGCAATGTCAATGATGGTGACATCAGGCCTCATAAGGCGGATTTCGGCTTCACGGATGACTGGTGCGGGTATGGTATTGAATATAAAGTGATACTCGCCTATATCCTGTGAGATTTCGGACAGAGGCTTTGTCTTAAGCCCAAGCGCAGTCCCGAAGGCCAGCTGGACCGGATCTCTGTCGGCCACTGTGACATCCGCGGACAATCCCTGTAATTTACAGGCAAGCGTTTTTCCGCAGCGGCCGAAGCCTGTGACGAGACACCGGCTTTGGTGAAGGCAGTCCGGGCTCAAACGGATCGCTTCCGCAATCGCCCCTTCCGCTGTGGCTATGGTATTTTCTAAGGTTATTTCCTCTATCTCCAGAAAGTCAAAGTATGGGATTTTATGCTCTTTGGCGTGGTCTTTTACAAAGTCAGGTATATTTCCGCCGAACAGGGTATTGTCAGGCGTTAAGTGTCTTAAAAGGTCCGTGATCTTTAAGGAATCTTTCTGGTCCGTGGAAAAGATGGTCTTGCCATCCTTTGTAAAGGGTACGGGACACAGAAGGACGCTGCTGGCTTTTATGGCTTCTTCCAGAGAAAGGTTAAGCCTGCCTAAGTCGGCGGATGTAACGGTGGGTAACCCCTGTTGCTTTAACATGCGGCCCAGATAAATCTGTCTTAAATCGCCGCCCAGAATCAAATAATTATTCATGAACTTCACTCTCCATAGTGATTTTATATGAGGAAAAAAACTGGTTTGTGCAAGGAACAGACCGGGAGAGTTTGTCATATTTTACATCAAGGCATTGAATCAAAGGGAAGGTAAGATGATTTTTGAAGGATCTGCAGCAGCAGTTGTGACACCAATGGCCGAAAATGGCGCTATCGATTTTGAAGCAATGGGAAAATTATTGGAATTTCAACTGGAGAATGGAACTGACGCCATTGTAGTAAACGGGACTACCGGCGAATCCTCCACGCTTCAGGATGAAGAGAAATATAAGCTTATTGAATTTACCGTGAAGCGGGTTCATGGAAGGGTGCCTGTGATTGCAGGCGCAGGAAGCAACAATACCGCTCATGCAGTGGAATTATCGAAAAAGGCGCAGGAGCTTGGCGCGGATGGGCTTTTAGAGGTGACGCCTTACTACAACAAGACCTCGCAAAAGGGACTGATCGCCCATTTTACAGCCGTGGCGGACAGCGTTTCCATTCCGGTCATCCTCTATCATGTGCCCAGCCGTACCGGCATGACCATGGAACCGGAGACCTGCAAAGTGCTTTCACAGCATCCGAATATCCAGGCTGTCAAGGAGGCGGGAGGCAATATCTCCCACGTCGCCCGGATCGCCTCTCTGTGCGGGGAAGACCTGGATATTTATTCGGGAAATGACGATCAGACGGTTCCTGTTCTTTCTCTGGGAGGCAAAGGCGTGATCTCTGTCCTGGCCAATATCATGCCGCGGGAAACCCATGAAATGTGCAGACTTTTCTTGAATGGACAGGAAAAGGAGAGCTTAAGACTGCAGTTAGACCTGCTGGATTTGATGAATGCCCTTTTCCTGGACGTCAATCCGGTGCCTGTTAAGGCGGCCTTAAGCCTGATGGGAATGTGTGAGGAAAATTACAGGCTGCCTCTCATCAGAATGAGTGCCGCTGACAAGGCAAAGCTGTCGGAAACCATGAAGAGGCATTCCCTGATTTAGAAAAACGCGAAAGGGGGTCCTGAAAGCCGTAATCGTACGGCCAGGACACCCCTTAATTTTCTTTTTTCCATCAGTATGACGCCGTTCCCTGCACCAATTCTGTCGGCTCCGGCTTCTGTCATGGCCTTCGACTGCTCACACGTACGAATACCACCTTCATAAGACGATGATATTATTTTAATGTATTAGAATAACTCACAATTTTGCCATCCACAGCCCTCTCCGCCAGGTAATCCACGCAAATTCCACTCTCTTCCCGCAGCGAACGTAATACCGCCTCCCCCTTCTCTGCACCCAAAACATACAGTGCTGTCGAAAGCATATCTGCATAAACAGCCCTGTCACAGATTACCGTCACACTGGTAAATTCAGATTCTACCGGTTTGCCGGAGGCCGGATCGATCAGGTGGCCATATACTCTGCCATCGCGTTCCATATAATGTTCATACCAGGAAGACGTTGAAACAGCCTGGTCCTTTACAGAGACAATTGCCATCATTTTTTCCGGATCCTCCGGCCCGCGCACACCGATTCTGTATGTATCCCCCATAACATACAAATTCCCCCCGAAATCCAGGCACGCCTGCTCCACATGATAATCTTTTAAATAGTGTATGATATAGTCGATTGCCAGTCCCTTCCCAACAGCCCCTGGATCTATGGTAATTCCTTCGATATCTATAATTGCGGCTCGTTTATCCGGAAGCAGCCTGATATGATGGTACCCGGTCCTGTTTATAAAGTCGGTAAGCTCCTTTTCTGCTGGAATGCGGACCTCCCCTGAACCGATTCCCCATCTCTTAACCACTGCTCCAACCGTGGGATCGAAGGCTCCATTACTCCGTTTCGCCATGCTTAAACTGGTATCCAGAAAATCATACAGAAGTGCGGTTACCTCATACGGCTGTCCCGGTCTGTAATCCCGGCACATCACCGACAACTCGGATTCTTCGTCATACATATTCAATGTCTGCTCCACTTGAAGTGCAAGATCGCGGCAGCCGGCCAGAAGTGTGTTGACCTCCGGTCGTTCCTCGATCCGAACCATGCAGTATGTCTCATAAGCATAGAAATTTACTTCCCGCATCTTCGCTTTTTCATTTCCGGATCTCCCACTCCGCTCTCCCCTTTTCTCTTTTATTTCTTATCCCTCCGGTCAGCACTTTGACAGTTCTTCCTATATTCATTGGGTGACATACCAGTCTTCTCTTTAAATACCTTAGTGAAATAAGCAAAATTATCGTAGCCTGCCTGCGATGATATAACACTCACCGGCGTTCTGGTCGTAGAGAGCAGATCTTTCGCCAGATCAATCCGTTTTTGTATCAGATAACTGCTGATGGACAGCCCCATCTCCTTTTTAAACAGGCGGGACAAATAATCAGGATTTAAAAAGACCAGACGGCTCAAATCATCCCGTGATAAGTTTTCCTGAAAATGGTGGTCCATATAGTCCCTGATCGTATCTACAATCGTATGGGGGCGCTCTACTACATCTTTATATTCCATTGCCTTGGACAGAAGATACTCCAGATACTGTATCATATTATGGGAGGAGAGTGCTGCTCTTCCGTAGATCTTATTGTTTTCCTCATTGTCAAACAGCATGTGGGCGTATATATTCATAGATCCCAGCCAGGAATACACCATCTGGGTGAGATCCAGTCCCAGCTGCTGCAAATTTCTGGAACTAAGCTTCTGCTGACCGGCCAGAATATCCAGGTAACGTTCCACCGCTTCCTTCAGTTCTCCTGTCTGTCCATATTTCATCATATCCCACCAATTTTTAAGGTCCGGTACCTCATACATCATGCTGACGGGCTCGTACTCCTGAAGGTACAGAACCTTCTTTTTATTTCGCGGCGATTCATACATCATGGTATAGATACAGCTCACATCTTCATAAACAAGGTTTGCAGTACTCCACATACCCACTCCGCAGAGCACATTCAGTTCCGCCTTCCCCATTCCCTCCATAAAGAAATCCATAAAGCGTTCTACATCACGCCTCAATACATCCGGATCTGAGTTCATTCTGGCTCTCAGCATAAGAAAATACGTATGATCTGATATTTTTGTATGGAATTCATATGCCTCCACACCATCTTCTGTATTATCTTCCAGACACTTCGTACACAAAGCATCTACCGCATCCGCCAACCCTGCATATGACTCCGCCACATCACGGACCATCTGTATTACAATTGGAAGAAATACCTTTCCACGTATGTAATCGAGGCCACATTCCTCTATTTTGCAGTTTAACTCTTCCTCATCTGATGAAGCGTCCCTTGCCAGCACACCAGTCCAGAAATACTCCACAACATTCTGACGGTTCTGTTCCCAGTACCGGCTGCTCTCTTTAAACGCCTCATTCTGCCTGCTCTTTAAGGACCGCTCTACCGCCAGGACTACTGCCTTTTCCAGCTGTCCATACTCTACGGGTTTTAGTATATATTCCAGGCTCTCAAGCTTAATCGCCCTCTGTGCATATTCAAATTTGGCATAGCTGGTGAGAAAGATCGCCTGAATCGGAAATCCCTCCTCCCGAATCCATTCCAACAGGTCAAGCCCCGTCTCCTGAGGCATCTCAATGTCACAAATCATGACATCGATCGGATTGGAAGACAGCACCTTCTTAGCCGCAGGAACCCCCAGCGCTTGGAAAGCCTGGTCGATATGCAGCCGCTCCCAGTCTAAATTACGTTCGATCCCCTCAATTACATGAAGATCATCATCCACAATCAGCAGATTCATCCGGCTCATCCCCCTTTTTTAAAGCCGCTTTTACGGTATATGGAATATGAATATCGACAACAGCGCCCTTTACCGGTCCGTTGTAGAAACTGATACTGGCCCTGTCACCATAAGTATAGTACAGACGTTTAATCGTATTCGATATACCGATATGCCCTGTTTCCTCCTCCATATATTTTTTCTGGTCCGTCAGCTGCTCCAGTATCTGCGAAGAAAATCCAGGCCCGGTGTCTGTAATACAAATATTTGTATAGGGAATCCCGTTCATTTCCTCTGAAAATACGGTAACCGTAATTTGTAAAACGGAATCTAAGTCAACAGCATACTTTATACAATTCTCTACAAACGTCTGGATTACCAGCGGCGGTATTCTGGCCTCCCTCGTCTCCTCCTCCTGCTCCAGATAGTAATCAAACGCGTGCTCAAATCTTAGCTTCTGAATCTCTAAGTAATGGCCGATATGCTCCAGTTCTTCCCAGATACACACAAAATCCCGGCCATTATTAAATAAATACCTCATATATTCGGCTGTCATGACCGACATCCTGCTGGCCTGGGTGTATTTGCCCAAATCGATTGTATTGTAGATAAAGTTCAGACAGTTCAAATAAAAATGCGGTTCAATCTGAAGCTTTAAGTACTCCATATACATCAGCTGTTTCTTTATTTCTCCTTCGTACACCTCATCCTGCAGCATGCTGATCTTTTGCAGCAATTGCCGGAATTCTGCATTGGCCTGCTCCAGTTCCGACAACTCACTGCTGCTTATCTCCTCCAGTCCTGTCTTGCCCCGGCTTAACCGCTCCAGATTATTGGAAAACTTTTTGATAGGTTTTAACACTTTATTATACAAAAAATAAATACTGCACAGTGTAATGAAAAGCATGGCCAGTGCCAGAAAGACAAGCCCCATCTGCATCAGAAATGTCTTTTGAAACAGCCCGTAATCATGAACAGTCAAACGCACAGAAAACGGCAGATTGCTGAACCGCCGTTCGATCGTGATCGTATCCGGCTCCATTGTACGCTCCCCTGCAATGCGCCGGTTATTCTGGTCAAAGAGCAGAGCTGTGGTTTTTCCGTCTTTTACCGCATTTTCCAGCGGCGCGATAAGGTCGGCCGGCCGGATCCAACATCCAACATAGACTTCCCGGATGCTGTAAAATTTAATAATATAATTGCAGCCGCCGCTTCCCTCAACAAACTGCCAGTACTGGCTCCCGGAGTTGGGGATCAGCATCTCTCCCTCCAGCCTGTGTGTGATATCATCCCGGTACTGCTCCCAGACATCCTGTCCCAGTTTATCATTCGCATTGGCACCGACATACTGTTTTCCCTCCGGAAAAAAGGCAAAAAACTGATACTCGCTTCCATACTCCATGGAATACATGCGAAAAGCATCCCGCAGTTTTCCAATAAAGTAATTCCGAAAGGCGATGTTATCAGTTGTCTTAATGCTGTTGATATAGGAATCCAGCTCGATCTCCGTCTCGCCTTCTCCCAGAATCAGCATGCTCATACGCCGGTTGATGTTTGTGACTGTATTCTCAATCTTATCAATATAGAAGTCCACAAATGTCTCGGCATAGCTCACAATCTGCTTTTTAAAGTAATAGGTACTGGCCACGCTGATACCGATATAAAGGGCAGAAAGAGGCACGAGAATCATCATCAGCCGCCTTAAACGGCTGGATATTGAATTCCCGGTCCTCTTTTCTGTCCTCATAGAAAGTCCTCCCCCTGATGCAACGCATCATCTGCTAACATCTTAACCTTTGACAGCTCCCATCGCAATACCCTTGGAAAAGTATTTCTGCAAAAATGGAAACAACACCAAAATCGGAATCATGGCCACAAATGCAATTGCCATCCGGACAGAAACCGTTGGTAGTTTAGCCAGAATATCTGAATTAGAGCCAACCTGGCTGGAGTTTAGGTACTGGATATCTGTCACCACTTTATTCAGGAAGTTCTGAATACTATAGAGTTTTTCTCCGTCATAACCAGTCAGGTAGTAAAGGCCGTTGGTCCAGTCATTCCAATAGCTGAGACCCGAAAACAATGCCATGGTTACCGCTATTGGTTTTCCCAGCGGCAGAATAATACTGCCAAATATCTTGAACTGACTCGCCCCGTCAATTTCCGACGCCTCAAACAGTTCCGTGGGAATACTGGTGCTGTAATACGTCCTCATCAAAAGTACATTCATCGTGTGCATCAAAAGATTGGGAACAATCAGGGCAAAAATAGTATTTTTCACGTTAAAAGCTGAGGTATACATCAGATACGTCGGTACCAGTCCGCCGTTAAACAGCAGTGTGAATACCACATAAAAGGTAAAAATCCGTTTTCCCGGCAGATCCTTTAGGGAAAGAGGATATGCCAGCATGGCCGAGATCATCACATTGATACTTGTACCAACCACAGTGACAAACAAGGTAACCGCATACGCCCTGAATATCTTTTTTCCCTTCATAACAATGTATTCATAAGCATACAGACTGAATTTCTCCGGAAAAAAGGAATATCCGTTCAGCACCAATGTATTCTCTTCCGTTACGGAGGAGAGAAACACGAGTACAAAGGGAAGTACCGCCATAACGGTCACGAGAATCATGACGGTATGGGAAATCAGATTAAATATTTTCTGGTCTTTTGATCTCATATCTTCCCCTCCCCCTTAAAATAATGCGCTGTCCCGGTCAATTTTTCTAACGATAAAGTTGCAGATTAAAATCAGCGTAAACCCAACCAGCGACTGGTAGAAGCCCGCGGCTGATGCCATGCCAATATTTCCAAGTTGAAGCAGGCTCCTGTATACATACGTGTCAATTGTATTGGTCACGTCAAACAAGGCACCCGAATTCATCGGAATCTGGTAAAACAGGCCAAAATCAGAGTAAAAAATTCTTCCGATATTCAACAGGACCAGAGTAATTATCGTGGTCTTCATACATGGCAGTGTTATAAATTTTATCTGCTGCCATTTTGTCGCCCCGTCTAACTGTGCGGCTTCGTAATACCCCGGCGAGATTCCGGCCAGTCCTGCAATAAATACCAGGCAGTTATATCCCACTCCCTTCCAGGCGTTTACCAGAATCAGGATAAAAGGCCAGTACTTTGGCTCCATGTACCAGGAAACAGGAGATTTTCCCATTGGTTTTAATATACTGTTGTTAATCATTCCCTTGTCCGGGCTTAACAGTGCATAGACGATATAACCGATAATAACAATGGACATCAGATAAGGAAGCAGCACCGCTGACTGATAGATCTTCTTGCAATACTTATTTTTCATATCGTTAATAAAAATTGCAAACGTCAGGCTCAAGCCGGTATTAATTGCTATGAATGCCACATTGTACAGCAGTGTGTTTCGTGTAATAATAAAGGCATCCGGTGTCTTGAATAAATATGTAAAATTTGAAAGCCCTGCCCATGGGCTGTTCATGATACCCACACGGAAATCCACCTTTTTAAAGGCAATTACCAGCCCGAATATGGGGATATAATTATTGATAAACAGATAGATCAGCCCTGGTGACATCATAACAAATATAGGAATCCATTTTTTCCACCGGAACTTTCTTTTTCTCACTTTTTCATCCATGGTATTTTCCTATTGAGCTGCAAGCCACTCATCAAACTGCTTCTGTTTCTCTTCAATCAGCTTGTTCAGCCCCGCCTGCTTTAAGGCTTCTTCGTACTGAGGAAGATATTCATCTGGATCCACAGCGCCGGTTTCCAGGGAAATGCGGTATTTCTCCTGTACATTTTTCAGTGCCGTAAGCTCTGTCTCTACAGGCTCTGTATTATAGGCAAAGCCAAAGCCCTTCGATTTCTTCCCCTCTTTATTAAACTTTAACATCTGCTCAAATACATCCGGATCATATACGCCTTCCCAACTGCTGGCCATAAACTGATTGGGAAGGGCCCAGGACAGCTGTGCATGATACGTTGCATTATTAGAGTCCACACCTTCCGGCCAGCTGACCACATTCTGTTCTTTGTCGACGTATACCCAGTCTTTCCCTTCTTCACCCCAGTTTAACAGCTGTGCAACCTCTTCACTTCCATATAAGTAATCCAGAAGCTGCATGGCTTTATCCGGGTTCTGAGAATTAGTGGCGATTCCGTAATCCGCATTGCTGGTAGCTCCCGATAATGCTCTGTGCTCCCCTAAAAACGCATAAGCCATATCTACGCCGCCAAACTGTTTGGGAGACATGGGATGCCAGACCATGATTGCGGAAAATGTACTGCCCGCCTTAAATGCAGATTCGAACTGGACCGTAGTAGTTGCCGCATCCTGATTGATGTATCCGGCCTGGTACCATTTATGGAACAGTTCGCACTTCTCCTTATAGGCCTCGCTCTGGGTAACCGGTATAATTGTAGTGGTATCCTGCCCGCTGTTATCCAGAACGGCGATTCCGTCAATCAGAGGATCAATCACGCTGAGCTGGCGTGAAATCGGCAGCTGGTCCGCACAGATGTGAACTGGTGTCATAGTCGGCTCTTTCTCCTTAATCATAGCCAGAACCGGCTCCAGATCCTCAAGCGATTTGATGCTCTCTACATCAATGTCATATTTTTCTACCATGTCTTTTCTCATTCCGATTGCCGGAATATTACCTACTTCATTTAAATTAGGGACGCCAAACACAAAACCACCTATGTTGGCAGACTTCGCCTCATCCTCCCAGTATTTCTTAATATTGGTTCCATATTTATCAATAAGATCACTCAAATCTATAATCTGGCCATTATTCATGAAACCAATTGCCGAGGAGGCATCCAGGTAAACGAGATCCAGGGGTTCCCCGCTGGTCAGCATCAGCTGCCTCTGCTGATTTATACTGCCATACGGCGCTACCAAAAGATTCAGCTTCATATTCAGATCTCTGACCAGAATCTCATTTACCTTCTCCATAATTCTCGGAAGGTCCTCCTGCTGCTCCCCCTGAGTCAGCATGGTAACCACATATGGTTCTTCCTTTTCCTCTCCCTTCGTCTGCGCGGTTGTTGCCTCGCCTGCTGCCGGCTGGCTCTCTGCCTGTTTCCCACCGCCGCATCCGGAAAGCAGGCTCACGATCATCATACTGCTAAGTGTAAAGCTGGCGATTCTCTTCAGGGTTCTTTTTTTCATATTATTTCCCCTTCCTTTCTTTCGTTGTATATTCAGTATAAACAGGTGGAAGGCCACTATTCTATAACTTTTTTGACTTGATTTTCTACTTTTATGACATTATAACATAATATCGCCCTATATGTCAGAATACTTATAATTCAAGTCAGTTCAGTTATAGAATTTCAATCTTTTCTGGATTATGCTCAATACAAATGAGAAATACTCAAGAAAAAAAAGGAGGATTTTTTAATGAAACAACGGGAAAAAACAGTATCTATTTTAGATCGCCTCTCCTGGAGCGTACAACCGCCAAAAGGATTAATCAAGGGCTGCTACTATAGGGAAGAAGCCAGATTCTCTTCCTGCTTTAACGGCGATCTCGGACACTTAGGCGTCCTCGAAGTAGTGGTAGATGACGGACGCATCGTCATGGTAGAATTCAATGAGCAGTGCAGCCCCACTTACTATATGAGACATTTTCAAAATGTGGACAAGCGCCTGTCTGACTACGGTTTCTTCCAGGCTTCCAAAGAGCGTACCGCAGTCACGGGAGTCGTTCTGGTCAATGGAATCACAAGTGTAGAAAAACAGATGGTCGCCGCAAACCGTCTGACCGGAGACTTTGATCTGGTAGCCGGCGCCTCCAACAGCATTAAGCGTTCCATGCTGCCTCTCGCTGAAAAGATAGCTGCCCGCATGACGATTCCCAGTCCGGCCAGATATTACGGTCTGGCGAAAGAACTGGAGCTTGGTGTAACCGGAAGACTTCAGATTGTGGTTGAAGCAGGTAAAATTGTACGTCTCTTTTATGATGAGATATTTGCGGACACGCAGGAAGAGATTGCAGATCCGGAACTAAAGCAGTATTACAGACAGTCAAAATATCATTGTCCCGACTATATTTCTACTAGCGGTGCAGGATTTAATAACTTATCCGATCTTATTACCACGAGCGTTTTAAAGCATCAGAATTTGCTCGGTTTGATTGACCTCCCCTATACAGAGGGAGACAACAGGGCTCCCGAATGGGACCGGTACTTATCCCTGGCCCGTCCGCTTCAGGAGGAAATGGAAAAAGACGGCGTATGGAAGCCTGCCGATTACATACCCGTACTCGATTCCACGGTTTTATCCGTGCAGGTGATGACGGCCGATGACGGCCGCCCGCTTCACCTACTTGAACTGGAATACCCGGATTTTACATATGTGCCTGGGCAGTTTGTGATGATTCAGAATCAGGGAGACGGTTTCCACTGGTCTTATCCATACATGATTTACGAAGGAACTGACCGCGGTCTAAAGGTGATCGTTGCAAAGAACTCTTCACTTTTTCCTCTCGCTACCGGCGCTGAGACCGCCATATGGGGAGCCAACGGAATTGGCTGTGCCCCCGGCACAAACGCCGTGTTTGTGGCAGAACCTGCTACGATTCATTTACTGGCTCCGCTCATCCACGCCTGCACAACACCAACTTTGTTTCTGATTGGTTCCGAAAGCGCGGTTCCCAAAGAACTGCTTCCTTCCATTACCCACTTCGTATCCGACGGGGCCCAGGCGCTGAAATATCTGACGGACGGATCCGATGCCGTATATATGGCTCTCAACGTACCGATGCTCGAATCCATTATGAACTGCGCCGATGATTCCTTAAAGGAGCGTACAATGGTATTTGCCAGTACCCGGATTGGGTGCGGGATCGGCGCCTGTAAGTCATGCTACTTACACAGCCCGGATATCCAGATGGGCATCCCTGTATGCTGCAACGGACCGTATCTGCCATTTAACATGATCGATTTTGAAAAAGACCGGAAATGTTTTCAGACTTTTAAATAGGAGGGACCACAAATTATGAATTTAAATGTAACAATCCCATCTTCCATAGGAGATATCCGCTTAAAAAATCCGCTTATGCCCGCTGCGGCTACGCTGGGAAACTTAATCGAACACGCAAAGTACTTTGATTTGAATGAACTGGGTGCCATGATGCCAAACTCCATGTTCATAGACAGCGGATCACCTACCATGGCAAAAAAAATATGTAAGACCAATAATGGATTTATCAGTGCTCTCTCTAAAAACAACATGAGCATTTTTGAATTCGAAAAAGAGATACTGCCACATCTTCCCTGCGAGACCACACCGCTTATTATTGACATGAAAGCCATTGATAAATATCAGATGGAAGAACTGGCCGCCTCTATCGAACAGATGGACCGGATTATGGGCATTGAAATCAACTTGAATTGTCCCTACGGACCCGGAACTCCCTACTGGAAAAATCCAGTTGAATTAAAAGATCTTGTAGCCCGCGTCCGTGCAGCAGCCCCGCGCAAATGGCTGATCGCCAAGGTGCCAGGCGGCGACATTCCTGTAGAGGAAATATCGGTAGCCTGTCAGGAGGGAGGCGCCGATGCCATAACCAGCTACAGCAGCCTAAACGGTTCCTGTATTGATATCCAGACCGGAACATATCGCTGCGGCGGAGGCGGCTCCGGTGGATTCTCCGGCCCGGCCTTTAAACCGGTGGGAATCCTGATGTGCCGCAGAGCGGCTGCAGCCGTAGATATTCCCGTCATTGGAATCGGCGGTATTTCATGTGCAGAGGATGTGATCGAATACATCATGGCAGGGGCCTATGCGGTACAGGTTGGATCTGCCAATCTTTCCAGGCCAGACTTTATGCATCGCCTGTTGAAGGATTTAGAAGTGCTGGCCGGACAAATGGGAATCTCATCCTTCGAAGAGATTCGTGGTACTGCCAGAATCGAATAATCGTACAGTAAAAGAGGGGGATAAAAAGTCATAAACTGAGTGAGTCAGACTTTTTATTCCCCTCTTATTCCGTTTCCATTCTATCTTCCGGTCTTCGCCTTGTACTTCCACCCAAACACCCCCAACGCCCCAACGCCCATCACCGTTAGCGCCAGCCACACCAAAAACACGCTGTTCCACCCCAGTCCCAGCTGGATAACCAGCCCGGAAAACACGGAGGACAGACCGGCGGCCACATAGGAGCAGAAATCCAGCAGCCCCGATACGAAGCTGGCCCGGTTGGCCCTTGCGAAGCGAAGCGGAAATACTCCCAGCAGAATCGTATTTACACCGTACATCACGGCGCTGACGCCGCCTAATAAAAGTACCCCGGCAGCCAGCGATTTTCCCATAAAGACGCGAAGCCCGGCCAGGATAAATACCGATAGGATCATCATAATCACCACCAGCGTCTCTTCCTTCAGAAGCCGTTTTCTCTGAATCATTCCCACCAGGGTGATGCCCATAAAATTCATCACCGGTATAAACAACAGCAGGAACGAGGCCGTACCGGCGTCCACGCCATAGATATCCTGTATCATGGTCGGTCCCCACAGGCCAATTCCATCCTTGATCACCCCCTGCGCCAGGCAGGCGAGTATAATCCAGATCAGGCCGGAAGCCAGAATAAACTTCCCAAGCCGGTTTCCGATGCCCGAAGAGGAGTCCGTATGTTCCAGAAATGCCGCGGACGGTTTCATCACCCGAACGCTCTGAAAATCCGTAAATCCGGCTTCCACTGCCGTATTTTTTACATACGTCTTCCACAGCAGCGCAAACAGAATCAGGGCGAAGCCAGGTATTAAAAATACCCACTGCCAGGATGCCGCCCGGATAATAAAGCCACAGATCCCCCAGCCGGCCAGCGTTCCTCCCACCATGGAGGTGGACAGCCACACCGCGGCTCCCGCGTGCTGTTCCTCGTAAAACCAGTGGGCAATCAGACTGATCATATTGCACCAGATGGCGCTCTGCGCGAATCCGTTCACCGCCCATAAAAGGATGATGATCCATATGTTGTGGACGAATCCGATAGCCACATTCGCAGCGCCCGACACCATCAGCCCAAAAAATACCTGATGCCTGTTGTCCAGATAATCCCCCGCATAACCGTTGACCAGCTTCCCCACCGCATAGACCCAGAAAAACACGCTCCCGGTCAGGCCGATCACCGCGGCGCCGCTGGCAAATTCCAGCGCCATGGCGTTCATGGCCACGGATAGATTCAGCCGCCCGAAATACGTCAGGAAATAACCGGTCCAGCAGAACAGAAATACTTCCTTCTGCTTTCTCCTTAAACGTTCCCCCATTTCCATGATCAGAATCCCACCGTCATACCATCATATGCCACCACGAATCCGTCCTCGCGGACACAGTCCACGATCTCTTCGTGCATCAGCTTTCCATTGTGAGAGAAATGGTTGATCACAAACACCGTGTTCTCTCCGGCGCATCCCTCACGAATCATGCGTGCTTTTGCATTCCGGTTGTCAGGCAGCCCCATGTGATAATTTCCGTCGGGCGCCTCCACATTGGTACAGTCGAAGCTGACAAGGCTGATCATTTTCCCTCTTAAATAATCCCATGTCTCTTCCGGGTAGCTTCCCGAATCATGGCCATAGAAGAGACATTTTCCGTCCTTTTCCAGCAGGTATACGAGGCAGTTTTCATCCTTTGCATGGTTGGCCGCCAGCGGCGTCACCACGTATCCGGAAGGCAGTGTTACCGGTTCGAGGGGCCTTACCCGCTTAAAATCCAGCTGTGCGTGAAGCGTAGGGCTGTCGTTCATCTCCATGGCCACCCGGTATGCCGCTTCCACCTTATCATTTCCATAGACCGTGAGAACCGGTGCTCCGGGCTGGTGCGCGTATGGCTCGCCGCGCATCAGCAGCTCCATGGGATAAAAATGATCCTGATGAGAATGGGTAATCAACACCGATTCGACCGCGTCAATCGTTATTCCCTCCCGCAGGACATGGAGATACGTATCGGGCGGAAGATCGATGAGAACCGTATTATCCACAATGGCCTGGGAGCGGGTCCTGATATTCTTTCCTCCCAGCGCCCTCGCCCTCTTACACGCCTCACAGGTACAGAACACGGCCGGCCATCCTTCTGCGGCGGCCGTGCCCAGATATTTAATTTCCATATTAATCTCCTTTCGCACTCAGCCTTTGACTGCGCCTGTGGTCAGGCCCTGAATAATGTATTTCTGAGCAAATACATAGACCACCATCACCGGCAGCATGGACAGCAGAAATGATGCGAAGGCCAGATTATAGTCAAAGGAATACGTCGTCTTAAAATTATACTGGAACAGCTGCAGCGTCCAGCTGTCCTTGGATTTGTTTAACAGGAGCAGCGGAAGCATAAAGTCGTTCCAAACGGAAAGCCCGTTCAGAATCATGATCGTGGCGGTCATGGGTTTTACCAGAGGGAATACGATCTGGATATACGTCTGAACCACTCCGGCCCCGTCGATAAACGCACTCTCCTCCAGCTCCCGGGGCACACTGTCCATATACGCCACGAAGAGGAACACGCCGTCGCGCAGCGCAAACACCAGATTTAAGACAATCAGCCCCCAGATATTGGACATATGAAAGGAACTGGCGATCTTCACTAACGGAATCATAACTACCTGGAAGGGCACGAAGAGGCCGATGACCAGATAGATATAAGAGAAACGGTAGAATTTGGACCGTCTCATGTTCCGGGAAAGTGCGTAAGACAGCGAGGGAATGACAAGCGCCATCAGGATCAGGGAACAGACCGTAATAATAACGGTATTTCCTAAATAGCGGAAATAGTTCTGTTTTTCAATAATTTCCCGAAAATTCCCCAGATAAAACTGGCTGGGAAAGGAGAAGAAATTGACCGTCGATTCCTCTCTCGTCTTAAATGCAGTAATAATTGTCACATACAAGGGCGCGGCAATCACCAGACAGCCCAAGATCAAAAACAAATATTTGAGGAAACTGGAGGGCCGCAGCTGCTTTTCCTTTTTTACATTCATGGTCAGTCCTCCTTCCTCGTCGTCCTGAACTGGAAATACGACACGACACACACCAGCACAAAGATTACGACAGACTGGGTGATCGCATAGCTGAATTTCTGGTTCATAAAGGCATTTTCATAGATTAAGAACGCAATGGACTGGGTAGAACCCGCGGGTCCACCGCTGGTCATGACTGTAATATAGTCGAAGACCGTCAGTCCTTCTTTTGTCACCAGGATGATACAGACGCTTAAGACCGGCATCAGAAGCGGAAGCGTGATGCGGAAGAAACGCTGCACTCCATTGGCCCCATCGATGGCGGCCGCTTCGTATAAGTCTCCGGAGATATTCTGCATCCCGGCGATCAGCAGCACCATGGGGATCGACACACTCCTCCAGATATGGACGATCAGGATTCCCCACATGGCAGTAGATGAACTGGACAGAATATTCTTACTCAGGAAATCAATATTTAAACTCTTTCCGATCAGCGGGATCACCCGGTAATAGATTTCATTGAAAACAAGGCCTATGGTAACGAGGCTCAGCGTTGCCGGGAAAAAGAAAGCGGCCCGGAAAAAAGTCTGCTGTTTAATCTTCGAACACAGGATAACCGCCAGAATCAGCGCGATGGTGATGACTCCCACCACAAGAATTGCACTGTATTCTACGGTGAAGACCAGCGCACGTTTGAAGACACGGTCTGAAAACAGCCTTGCATAGTTGTTGACACCGACAAATTTATACTCCTTTGCATATCCGTTCCAGTTCGTAAAACTGTAGTAAATTCCGTAGATTACGGAAAATACGAAAAAGACCGTATATAGAATAATTGCCGGCAGTGTAAATGCCATATAAGCGGCGCGTCCCGCCTTCGGCCGTTTTGGTTTGTTTTTCACGGTCCATCACCCTTTCTGAACGATTCTCTTCTAATTAGAAAGAGGGTGAAATTAGTGCCACCCGGCCAAAATGCGTCCTGGCAAGAATCTCACCCTCTCGTAAAAGCTTAGTTGTTATAGGTATCCATAATTAACTGATTTAAGTTGTCAAGCCACTGGTCTACATCCTTGGTATCAATCAGTTCCTGGCAGATATTTCCGTACTCTCCACCGAATGACGGCGGCCAGCTGTTGGACGGAACGCTCATGGTCTTACCAGTCTGGATATAATCCTTAAACATGGATTCAAACTCGGTCTTATTAAAGTTAACACCCTTGATTGCCGACGGAGTTCCATCGTAATCGGAGAACTGCTGTGCATTTTCAGGGCTGGTGCAGTACTCTACGAAACGTTTTGCCGCTTCCGGATACTTTGTTGCTGCGGAAATACTGAATGCCGTATCGATGTTGACGCCCAGACGGTCAATGCTGCTTCCATTGAAGGATGGGTAACGGAACATGGCAAACTGAAGATCCGGGTTGCTCTTTACGATCTCCGGGTATGCGAAGGTTCCGGAGAAGAACATGGCTGCCTTGCCGTTTGCAAAATCTGCGATGGCCTGCTCCTGGCCGGTTCCCAGGTTATCTTCCTGGCCATACTGGCGAAGCTTCACAATGGTCTCGCCCATCTGGCGGAGCTCCTTGGAGTCGGCAGCTGTAGTCTCTCCTGCTGCAATATCTTCAAACAGTCCTACCGGATCTTCCAGCATGGTTACGCTGGCACGGTCACAGAACTGGCGAACCGTCCATACATCCTTATCCGGGAATGTAAACGGTGTGATATCGGCTGCTTTTAACGTATCGCAGACCTTGTATAAGTCTTCAATGGTTGCCGGAATCTCAACACCTGCTTTATCAAATAAATCTTTGTTGTAATAAACGCCCAGCATATTTAAGGATACCGGGATCGAATACGATTTGCTGTCGATGAGGCTGATATCCAGAATATCATCCGCCACATTATCAAGCATCTTTTCTCCGGTTAAATCCATCATATATCCGGCCTTTACCTGCTCCCGGAAGGAAGCGTCCAGCGGGAAATGGGTAAATACGTCCGGAACCTGGTCGGAAGCCATTCTCGTCATCAGGACGGTCTCCGCATCCGGAACGTTGGTGTACTCGATCTTGATATCCGGGTTCTGAGCCTCGAATTCCTTGATCAGCGCCGTGTAATAATCGGTTCCCTCGTCCTTCATCTGGAAGAACTCAATGGTTGTCACTTCTCCTGTTGATGCGGCCTCCTTCGTCTCGGCTGCCGTCGTCTCCTCCGTCTTCTCCGTGGACGTGGCCGGCGCCGCCGTGGTCTCTGCCGGTTTGTTGGACGAACCGCATCCGGCCATAGACACTACCATTACTGCCGCCATTGCTACACTCAATACTTTTTTCATAGATATCCTCCTTACAATGCGAAAAATATGGGTATAAGTCACTTGTATCTTATACCCATATTATAGCGTTTATTTTTTTCAATCATATTGCAAAACTGACATCAACAGATATCAATTATGTTACTTTTCCGTTATTATGCATTAATTTTACATTTATATTACACGTCTTTTATTGTATTTTTACATCAGCGTGATTCAGGCCTGTTTCTCTGTGTTCCCGGAGTCCGGCCGAAATATTTCTTAAAATTCTGAATGAAATAGGAAGGGCTGGTGTATCCCACCATAAGCGCCACCTCATTGATATTCATATCCCCGCTTTCCAGGAGTTCTTCCGCCTTTTTCATACGCAGGCCAAGCAGGTACTTGGAAAATCCCATTCCGGTCCGCGCCTTGAAGAGACGGCTCAGATAGTTGGGATTCATGAAATACTTCGTCGCTGCCAGCTCATTTAAAGAGATCTCACAGTAATAATTTTCTTCCAGGAATGCCTGGATTTCGTCAATAATGTCTCCTTCATTTATGGACCGGTCCGCCTCTTCGATGCAGCACGCCATGCTGCAGATATAGTCCAGAAGCCCGCCCATGTCCTCAAAATCCCAGAGAGGCCGGTAAATCGTTTCCGTATCCATGGTAAAACAGATACCCAGAAGCGCCTGGTATGCCTGCTCCAGCTGCAGGACCGTCGCCTTTTCCTGCTGTACCAGTTTCTTGAGGCAAAACTCTTTTGCCTCCTTCACCCGCCTGGCATTCAAATGGTTTCGAATTAAATGTAAGTCTTCCTTTGAGAGCAGTTCCTTTCCCCTGTCATGATCGAAAACGTATAATCCCCGTTCCGGATCCTGGAGCCGCAGACAGCAGGCCCTTCTCGCTTGGGAGTATGCTTCCCTTATGGAATCCGGTCCCGTGAGAAGCAGGCTGACTCCGACTGCGGCCTGACGGCCCTCCTTCTTTCCCTGTTCCGCCAGCGTATTTAATGCCCGGAGCTTCTTATCAAACACCGCCATGGCACGTTCTTCCCCGCAGGAGACGATGATTCCCGCTCCGGAATGCAGAATATCCTCGAAAATCAGGTCCCGGCCAAAAGACAGATCCCGCAGCCGTATGGACAGTTCCTCAAATCCCATTCCATTCACCATGATCTGAGCCGCAAAGAAACACCCGTTTTTCAGTCCTGTCATCTCCTCGGGCAGCACGTCCTCGGGACGCTCCTCCCCCGATAAATACCGGAGCAGGAGAAAACTTCCTGCGCGTTTCTGTACGTCACGGAGCAGATCCTCCTGCCGCTTCTCCTCTGTGCGCGCCTTCTTTATAGTATCCAGGGTGTGAAACAGATCCTCTCTCTTGAGCGGTTTCAACAGATAATCCCGCACCCCGTTATGAAGGGCGGCTCTGGCGTAATCAAACGTGGCGTATCCGCTCACCAAAACCACATCCACCGAAGGAAAACGCTGGCGCACCACCTCGGATAAGGCGATTCCGTTCAGTCCTGGCATCCGGATATCCGCCACCAGCACATCCATGTTTTGCTCCTCCAGCACCTTCAAAACCTCATCGCCATTGTCACAGGAGCAGCATATGGTGCTGTCCCTGTCCCATTCCAGTATTAATTTTTCTACAGCCTTTCTGGCCAAAAGAACATCATCCGCAACTGCAAACTTCATGACTTCCCCCGCTTCCTATGACTTTTTCTCACTCTCAGGGATCCTGATGGTGATCTTTGTTCCCCTGCCTTCCTCACTCTCCAGGATCAAACCGTACTCTTCTCCATAATAATTCTTCAGACGGAAATTCACATTCAATAGACCGATGGAATCCGTCTCCTCTTTTTCCAGACACAGCGATCCCTGCTCCCGGCATTTCTCCGTCAGCTGTTTAAGACGAGCTTCCGACATCCCGGCGCCGTTGTCCTCCACGGTCAGCGTTACGACGCCTTCCTCCGAGGAAGCCCTGATCCCGATCCGTCCATCTCTCTTATCCTGAGAAAATCCGTGTTCAAAACAGTTCTCAACCAGTGGCTGAAGCAAAAATTTGAGAATCTTCTTCCCTCTGACCTCCTCGGGAACATCAAATACGGTCTCGATCCGCCCCGCCATGCACAGCTTCTGAATATTGGCATACCGCTCGATCTGCGTGATCTCATCCATCACCGTGACCAGACTTCCTCCGCTGATGTTATAACGGAACATATCTCCCAGCCCGGTCGCCAGCTCCGATATCTCCGGCACGTCCTCCAGGATGGCGATGGAATTGATGACATTTAACGTATTATACAGAAAATGGGGATTGATCTGGCTCTCCAGCATCATGATCTGCGCCTTTTTCTGTAGATTCTTCGATTCATACTCCCTTAAAATGCTCTCCTTCAGCCTGGCCGTCATGTTATTAAACCCAAGAATCAGCCGGCCTAAATCGTCCTGGCGGTTCAGCTCCTGTGTGATGGGAACCAGTTTTCCATTTTCCACCTGATGCATGCCTTCCTCCAGTACGCGGATCGGCCGTGTCAGCTTCACACTCAGCAGGATGCTGACGCCGATGAATACTGCGGTCATAATCACAACAATGATCACATAGGAGGCCATTCCCTGCATCATATGAAGCTTCAGCACCCGCCCCGCAGCCATGCTGACGATGGTTAAGTCCAGCGCTTCATTATAAGTCGCCACCATACGCCAGTCTTCCCCGGAAAAATTCAAATTCATCACCTGATTTTTATTGGCGGCAAAGCTCTCCTTCCTCTCAAGAAGCGCCTGCCTCACATGGGAAGCCATGGCATCCGTCACCCGCTGTCCCTGATAGATTACGTAATCTCCCTGCACCGCCAGGGTATCCATGCTTCCATCCTCGGTAAAGACCATAAAGCTCTGCCCGAACTGCTTTAAATCCAGGTTGATAAAGGCGTACCCCACCTGTTCAAACGTATAGGTATCCACCAGGGAGAACCCGTAGGTAATCGTCCTGACACTCTGCTGGTTGATCACGGTCTCGTAGACCGGTGACAGCATATTTTTAATCTTTTCCGCCTTCATGGTCTCGGCAAAGCCTTCGATCCTGCTCATGTAATTCTCATTATATCCGGCGCCGCTGTAGGCGTTATTTTTGTTGGACAAATAAGTGATGCTGGAGACGTAGGGATTGATTTTCGCCGACATCACATTTTTTCTCAGCTCCCGCAGAGTGGTGATGTATTCCGTCCGGTCCATGTTGAAATCATTTTTCACATACTGGATAATGTCCGGATAGACCAGATACATGGCTGAAGTGGTCTTCAAATGGTTCACAATGGTCTCCAGCCGGTCATCGATCATCTCATTTGCCTGCGTCATGTTCACGATGCTTCTGTCAATCTCCTCCTCCATGCTTCTTCTCAGCACAAGACTGACCAGTATTGTTAATGGAACCAGAATTACGACGAGACAGGCTGCCAGAATCTTTCTTTGAAGCGGAATATGTTTGTACCAGTTCATCCCCCCACCTCTCTATACGGATTCCCGGAGGCATACCTCGCAGGGCACGATCACGGTCGGCTCATACGCTTCATTCCCCAGAATATCTGTCAGCATCCTGGCCGCCAGAAATCCCTTGTATTTCTGGTTCTGGCGGATGGTTGACAGCTTTGGTCTGGCGTATTCGCTGCTCAAGAGTCCATCAAATCCAAATACGGAAATCTGTTTCGGAATCTTTATGTGCTGCCCCCGCAGTGCGTTGATGACTCCCAGGGCCATCAAATCGCTGGCGCAGAAGAATCCGTCGAGCCTCGGCTCCTTCTCCATAAGCCGGATCGCCTGTTCATGAGCCATATCGTAGCGGAAATCGCCCTTCACAATCCATTCCGGCCTGACCGTAAGCCCCGCCTGACTAAGCGCCTGCCTATATCCCTCTTCCCGCTCCTTTTCCACGATGGAATGGCCGCTTCCGGTTATCATGGCAATGCGTTTCCGGCCGCGTTTCACCATGTGTTCCACGGCAAGTCTTGAATAATAGGCATTGTTGACGATGACGCATCCCTTTCTCTCCCCTGTATACGGAATATCGATGAAGACACAGGGGAAATCCCCTTCAGCCAGCTTCTTAACCGCCGGTTCATCGTAATCCGCATTCATCAGGATCATTCCTCCCGCCCCCCGCTGCCTGCAGTACGTCTCGAAGCATTCCGGGCTGTTCTCCATCATATATACCACGGTCTCATAACCGTTCTGATTGGCAAATGAATTCACTCCCTGCATAATCCAAAGAAAAAGGAGGAGTTCTCCGTCTGCTCGCTGACCCCTGTCACGACAACAGCCAGCTGCATCGGCTTCTTAGCAGATAACGTCTGTGCCGTCAGATTTTTCACATATCCCATGGCCGCGGCCGTCTGGCTCACGCGCCGTTTCGTCTCCTCGCTGACGTCCTGTCTGCCGTTAAGCGCCCGGCTCGTCTGTGACACCGACAGGCCGCAGGCCTTTGCTACATCCACCAGTTTTACCATACCGCACCTCCTCATGATCCACTGTGATCTCAAACCTTTCGCCTTTCCAGACGAATGAAAATGAAACACTTCGCCAGGATTCCGGCAGATGGGGTTCCATCGCAAGACGCCCATCCTTTACCGATAATCCGGCGAACCCCAGAACGATACACTGCCAGATTCCGCCCATTGCCGCCGCATGAATTCCCTCTGCGGAGGACAGCCCGCCGTTTAAATCCACTCCGGCGGCCTTCCGGAACAGCCGGAAGCTCTCCTCTGTCATACCGAGGCGGGCCGCCGTCATGCTGTGCACATTAAAGCTTAAGGACGAATCGTGAACACAACGCGCTTCATAATATTGATAATTTTTAAGAATAATATCCTCCGGAAACAGGTCCGGCATCGAGGACAGCAGCATTACCACATCTGCCTGCTTTAAGACCTGATATCCGCAGAGCTGCTCTACATTAAAGCTTTCCAGAATCTTCCTCCCACCCTTTTTAAACGGCGTCAGGTCCAGTTCCGGCAGATTTAAAAACGCCTCATCCTGCGGAATGATTCCCCTGTCATCCGGCTTTGGAAGCACCAGCTTCTCCGCCCGGTCCTTCATCCATACTTCTCTGGAGACAGCGCCCGTCCTCTCCTCCAGTGCTTCCAGAAGATCCGTCTTACCTGCCTGCCGGAGCCTTTCCAGGATGCGGAGCGCCTCATTGATATTCCATGAAGCCATATAATTCGTATAGGCATTGTTGGATACGTGTTCACTGTATTCATCGGGTCCGATCACGCCGTGTATCTCGTACTGTTTCTTCTCTTCGTTCCACTCCGCGCGGGAAGCCCAGTACAGCGCCGTCTCCAGTATCATCTCATAGCCGCATTCTTCCATAAATGCGGTATCGTCCGTGGCTTCAAAATACCGATGGACCGCGTACGCAATATCTGCATTGACATGAATCTCCTGGGTACCGGTATAGATGGGAATCGGCTTTCCCGTCACCACGTCGGGCGCTCCCTCTGACGGTGTGACCTCTCCGTCTGTAATCCAGGCGCTCTCCCATGGGAACAGCGCCCCCTCACATCCGTACTGCGCCGCCTTTTCCTTCGCCTTCGGCAGCGTGAGATAGCGGTAACGCAGCAGCCGTCTGGCCACCTCCGGCTCTGTGTACAGCCAGGCCGAAAAGAGGAACATCTCCGTATCCCAGAACGTATGGCACTTATAGGCCTCCCCGGACAGCCCCTTCGCACCGATATTCATCCGCTCGTCATGCACTGGCGTCATGATTCGCAGGTGGTAAAGGGCAAATCTGGCCGCACAGGAATCAAACACCTCATCGCTGTCAATCCGGATATCATGTAAGTCCCAGTACCTTTGCCACGCCTCGCCGCTCTCTTTAAGCGAATGCTCGAATCCTGCTTTGGCGGCTTCGGCCGCCAGTGCATTGGCATCATCCACGATGGAAAGGCTCTTGTGTTTCCCACACGCTGTCTCTTTGAAAGGTGAATCTGCAAAAGGGCTTTCGCCGTCCCAATACTCTGCATCTCTGGAGGTATAAAAAGCGGCCGCATTTTCAAGCACGATCTCCTCCCCTTTTTCCGCGGAAATATGGTAGAGCGTTCCAATCCTGCGCCGGTCCATGTCAATGGAAGCGCGGTATGATCCTGCAGTCAGCCTCGGAGCGCAGACAGCGGCAAAGCGCACCCCTGAATCCCACGCCTGAAACGACAGTTCCTCCCGCTCTCCCGGAACGCAGTGCCTCGTACCTTCCGTAAAATGCTGAGCCCCGCTGTTACTCACCTGTCCGTTGATTCCGGTCCTGATCTCCAGCTTTGCCGGTTCCTCCAAAATCAGAGACAGTCTCTGCATCAGCAGATGGCGGTTCTTTAACGATACAAACCGCTCCATCTTTACCTTCACCTGTTTCCCCTGTTCCGTTCTGTATGTAAAGTGCCTCTCAGCCAGCCCATTATCCAGATGAAGCACGGCACAGTAATCCTCATGATTTCTTCCGCTCAGCTGGAGCAGCTCCCCGTCAATAGTAATCTCCTTTCCCATCACATCCGGAAGATTCGGAAGCTCAGAGACCTCGCCAAAACAGGAATCATACGTCCCTGCAATAAACGTATCGCGTTTCTGCCCGGGAACCGGCTCATCCACCGCGCCACGTACCCCCAGATACCCGTTTCCCTGGCAGAACAGCGATTCCATCTGGGGCTGCCACGCCCGATCCCACCGGGACACCGACACGCTCCATTCCCCCAATTCTATTTTTTCCATAAAATACCTCACTTTTCCAAAACGTTTGTGGTACAAATATGATTCTATTATTGCAATATTACACGTAAAAGTCAAATATTTTATATAGAATATTTACTTCTTTTTCAAATGTGAATGAAAACGTTTGTGGGATCGGTTATCTCATGCTACAATAGCGTTAAAAGGAGGGGATTTCAATGAAAGAAACTTGGTGGAAAGAGGCGGTTGTCTATCAGATTTATCCGAGAAGCTTTATGGATTCCAATGGAGATGGAATCGGAGACCTGGGAGGAATTATCCGGAAACTGGATTATTTGAAAGAGCTGGGCGTGAACGTGATCTGGCTTTCCCCCATCTACCGTTCTCCCAATGATGATAACGGATATGACATCAGTGACTACTGCGAAATCATGGAAGAATTTGGCACCATGGAGGAATTTGACCGGCTGCTTAAGGCGATGCACGAGAGAGGATTAAAGCTGATGATGGATCTGGTCGTCAACCATACCTCTGACGAGCATCCCTGGTTCCAGGCTGCGTTAAAGGACAAAAACAGCCCCTACCGGGATTATTACTTCTTCCGGGATGGGAAACCGGGCGGTCTGCCGCCTAACAACTGGTGCAGTCATTTCGGATTTTCTGCATGGGAAAGGGAACCGGAGGGTGATCAGTATTTCCTGCATCTGTACACAAAGAAACAGCCTGATCTCAACTGGGATAATCCGTCTGTGCGGGAAGAGGTGTACCGCATCATGCAGTTCTGGACGGATAAAGGAATTGACGGCTTCCGCATGGATGTAATTAACTACATCTCCAAGGCCGCGGAGCTTCCTGATATGCCTGAGGATGGCCCCTATCTGGCCACACCTTACTTTGCCAACGGCCCGCACGTCCACGAATACCTTCAGGAGATGAACCGGCGCATCCTGAGCCAGCGGGATTTCATCACCGTCGGCGAGATGGTCTCGGTCACCACGGACCAGGCGCGCCTCTATACTCACGAAGACCGCCATGAGTTAAACATGGTCTTCACCTTCGAGCACATGTATCTCGATGCGGTCGGTGAAGACAAGTGGCAGATCCGTCAATGGAAGCTGTCCGAACTAAAGGCCGTATTCGGGAAATGGCAGACCAGCCTTGCGGACGGCTGCTGGAACAGTCTGTACTTAAATAACCATGATCAGGCACGAATGGTAAGCCGCTTTGGGGACGACAGAAAATACCGCGTGGAAAGCGCCAAGATGCTGGCTACCTTCCTTCATACGCTCCAGGGAACTCCTTATATCTACCAGGGCGAGGAGCTGGGTATGACCAACATCCGGTTCAGCTCCATCGGCCAGTACAAGGACATCGACACGCTCAACCATTATGCCGAGGCTGTCACGGTATTTCACGAGGATCCGGAACACGTTATGGAAGCGATCTACGCCAAAGGGCGTGACAACGCCCGGACACCAATGCAGTGGGATGCCTCCCCGAATGCCGGATTCACCGACGCGGTCCCATGGATTCCCGTCAATCCAAACTACACAGAGATAAACGCGGAAGCGGCCATCCGTGACAATGAAAGTATCTATCATTACTATCAGGATCTGATCCGTATCCGCAGAAATCATAAAGTTGTTGTCTATGGAGACTACAATCCGGTATGCGAAGAACATCCGTCCATTTATGCCTATACACGGCGCTATCAGGGGCAGATGCTCCTGGTGATTCTTAACTTTTTCTCAGATCCGGCTGTCATTGACCTTCCCAAAGCGTGCCTTCCGGAAAACGGGGTCCGGCTGATTGGAAATTATGAAGACGCTCCGGCCTGCGAGGTGCATATGAAGCTTCGGGCGTTTGAGGCTGTGGTATTCCTGGGAGGGGATGGGGGTGTTTCAATCCACGCTCGATAATTTCACAGAGTGCGACTGCATCTTATAGATGCGAGGCTTGACTTCATGTCAGTGGGGGAATTCTCGCTTATTTTGTTAAAATGTGTAATTTATTTTTTTAGGGTACTTGAAAAATACAAGTACCCCGTGTATAATGTAACTAGAAGTAATCAAGGGCTAACAAGAAACCGATGATTGCCGATCAAGCAGACAGTAATTTTAAGTTACCGGGCTATCCTCTCTGCCAAGAGGATAGCTCATTTTCTATTCTGGTGATTATCCAGATATGTAAGTACCGTAAATATCACTATAATTAACGATAATATTTTCATTTATAAATCAATTCCGATTTACAACCATATGAAGTAAAACAAAATCATAATCCATCCTCTTCCCCACTCTCAACTCTTATTCCTACCTCAGCCCAGCCTGCCTGCGGATTGATCTGTACCCGAAGCGCCTGCAGCCCGGGTATAAGATTAAAGATACGCTCTGTACTGTACGGTAAACGCATCTCCCGGTTTGACTCCATCAGCACCTGCCCGTTCTTCTTACATATTATTACCCGTTTTCCATTCTCCTCCACTGACACCGCTTCATCGGCGCCGCTCACTAATGGACAGATCAGCGTTCCGTCATCAAACTCCGCCCGAATGCGCAGTTCTTCCCCTGAAACCTGGTAAGTAAAACAATAGCTCTGTTCTCTGCCAGACAACGTTCTGCGTTTTTCGTCTCTCAGCTTTCCGCTGGCAGTAACCAGTCCGCCTTCTACCGATACCCGGACATCGTCATCATAGAGACTGCTGTACACAATACCGTCCTTTTCGGCTTCAATTCTCACTGCCAGACACTCCTGTCTGACCCGGCAGGGAACCTGCATATTGTTTGGTTCCTTTAAAGTATACCGGCTCATCCCGGCACACAGCAGAGTTCCCAGTCTCTCATGGTGAAGAAGAGACAGTGTTCCGCCCCCGACATGGCCTCCGGGTAAATACTCCCAGTCACAGGCTGTCACCGTGGCTGTCATGGATCCCTTTGTTGCAGTCCAGCTTTCCGTCTCCGGGTAATACCGGATTCCCTCGGTCCGCTGTCTTGGCAGGCGCCGCTCTGTCCGGTCGTCTGCTCCCTTCCGCACTAAATTTCTGTCCAGAATTCCAGCCAATACCTTTGCATGGGTAAATGTATGATGAACGCACGGCGCCTGACCGGCCAGCCTATAATGCGGACCTCCCGCCAGCAATCCATCCACGGTACATTCCTTCAGCAGATTTAGATTTCTTACAGCCGCCAATACAAAATCCGGGTTGTCATCTGCCAGAAGCAGGTATCCCAGCGCACAGCCATCTGAAGTGCGGCTCCCCCAGTAGCTCCATTTATAATTTCTTGTCCCAAAACTGTTGTCCCAGGCACCATTTTCTAGTAAAAACGGCAGATGCGCAGCCAGTCCCCTTTCTGCAGCCTCCAGAGCTCTCCGGTCTCCGCTCAGATGGCCGTACAGAGCAAGAGACGGCAGCGTCTCCTCAACATTGTACCCGATATCGATGGGGCGGCAGCCTCTTGGACTCCTCTTTTCACGAGGCACCCCCTCTCCATACAGCAGATCATGTTCGGTAAATGGAAGCCCGGACGGCTCAGCCAGTTCTTCCGCTTTTCGTTTATAGCGTTCCTCGTGCAGCACCAGCCAGCACTCATATAAGGCCAACGCATTGGATATGGGATAATTGATATTATTATCCTTTAATTCATCAAACCGGTACAGGAATTCTGCCGCCAGCTTCAGGCGCTGTCTCCAGGCGGCTCTCGTTTCGTCTGACAGCAGCGCTTCATGAAACAACAGGCAGTCCGCCAGCTGGATCACATTAAAAACCGTCGTGCCCTTCCAACCGGAGTCAATATCATTTAAAAAGGAGCCCTCCTCCTGTGACACCGTATTTTCCGCCCAAATAAAAAGCCTCTCAGCGGCTTTCACCCATTTTTCATCTCTCTCAAGCGCAGCCATACATAAAAAGGGATACATCGCCTCAAAGCAGCGCCCGTGAATCTTCCCGCACGCGGGGCAGAGAAGGCCGCCGTCAAGCCTTGGGTTATTCGTATTCCTGATCTGAAGGCGATGCATGGCTTCGCACCATTCCTTCAGGAGATCTCTGCATACTTCTGCCATATCATTTCCCCCATTACCAGTATGGATTCCAGTCATATTTTAATCTCACCAGACCTTCCAGATAATAATAATCCCCCCAGAGATTGCACTCGTCGATCCCATGGTCAATACAGTCGTTGTAAGGCGTCTTTCTCCCATATACTCCGTGCAGAAGAAGTCCATCCGACTCTGAATCAGATTTCGCCGCGCAGGTGTCATAAAGCGCTTTCATCAACCGGCTGGCAATTCCAGTATAGTACGAGGCCTTCTCCTCCGGCAGATATTTCGCCATCTCCAGCATACCGCAGGCCGCGACCGCCGCCGCAGAGGAATCCCGGGGTTCCATACTGCCATCCTGGAAGATAAAATCCCAGTATGGAACGAGACTGTGGGGAAGATGATCCAGGAAATACCCGGTTACCTCCTCAAACAGCCTGAGATACTCCGGATTTCCCGTATAGCGATAGCTCAATGCGATGCCGTACACGCCCCAGGCCTGTCCTCTGGCCCATGCGGAGTCGGCGGAATACCCCTGATGTGTGACTCCCTTCAGCGGTTCCCCTGTCTCCGGGTCAAAATAATAGGTATGGTAAGCGGAACTGTCAGGACGGATCAGCACGCTCAGTGCCGTATGTACATGGGCCTCCGCTTTTTCCCTGTAAATTCTGTCTCCGGTTACCTCGCCGGCCCAATAAAGCAGCGGCAGATTCAAAAGACAGTCGATAATCAGCCGGTAATTTCCAGGCTCATCTGTCCTTCCCCATGCCTGCAGGAACTGCCCCTTCTCATGAAAACGCTCCAGAAGCCTGCGGGCCGCCTTAATTGCGGTTTCCTTCGCCTCCTCGCTGCCGGTCAGCTTCCAGGCCGCCACACAGGATGGCGTATACAGAAATCCAAGATCATGGGTATCCGTCTCAATCTGATGATCGATGCGGTACCGAAAGGATTGGGTCTGCGCAAGCGCCGTCCGTTTCATCTCGGGATCGCCGGAACACTCATATGCCAGCCACAGCTGTCCCGTCCAGAAGCCGTTGGTCCACTGGTTATTTGGCGCTTCCGTGTAAAAGTGATTGGTACTGAAAATATGTTTGAACCCGGTCCCGAATCTGGACATGGAAAAACGGGTCTGGGACACGGCTGTTTCGAGGGCCTCCTCCAGTTCCGCCGCAGCCAGCTTCGGATAGTTCTGTAACTCTTCTTTTTTCATTCTCTTCTCCTGTTCTTCCTGTTTTTATTATAACACAGGAAAAGCCTCATATTTACGCCGGAATCCGGCCGCATCAAAGGGAGCCATTGTGAGTAAATCCCCTGTTTCCCGGCTGTGCGCGGCTAAGCGGTTCGCCATCTCTTCCGCTATCTCATCGTGTTTTCCGTCAAACATCAGATTGGAAGTTTCCTGCACATCCTCCTCCAGATCGTACAGCTCATAGAATGTTTCATCCTTAAATAAATCCACGATCAGCTTCCATCTCCCCCATATCATACAGCGCTGAAAATTAGACCGGGAGCCATTTCCGTCATACTGGATATAAGCAGAATTTCTGCCCTCCGCCCTGCTCTCTCCACGAAGCAGCGGCATCAGCGATGTGCCGTCCATTTCATTTCCGCTATCCATCTGAAGGTAATCACACAGTGTAGGCAGTACGTCGATGTGGCTCACTACCTGGCCATACGATTTATCAGAAGGTGTGAACCCCTTCGGGAACTTCATAAACAGCGGCACGCGGGCCGATTCCTCGTACATACACATCTTCTGAAACAGGCCGTGGGAGCCCAGCATCTCTCCGTGGTCACTGGTAAAGAGAATCAGGCTGTCATCATAGATTCCCTGCCGCTTCAGCTCCTCCAGAACCCGCCCCACGCAGTGATCCAGCATTCGCACCAGCCCCAAATAGACTCTCCATGCCTCCTTCCAGTGCTCCCGCCCGTAGCGGGTCCCCACGATTCCCGTCAGATTATACATCTGAAGCGGGGACTGCCTGGGATAGTACACGCCGATATTATCCGGAAGCGCAAAGTCCTCCGCGCCCACCGCCCTGTACCATGGATCCGGTATCTGAAGCGGTGGATGAGGTGCTAAAAACATGGCGTTTAACAGAAGAGGCTTCGTGGTATCCCGCCGCCGCAGGCCTTCCAGCGCCATTTCCGTAAAATAAGAATCAAAATAATACTGCTCTCCCGGTTCATACCTCCCGGTCTCCGCGTTGGAATAGCTGCTCACCCTCGTAGCCTTTCCGTCCACCATTTCCGGTACCTTTGTGCGGAATTTCCCGCCTCCCGGCATGGCAACGCCGTGTTCCTTCAAAAATTCTTTATAACTCTTCTCCGTGGAAAACCAGCGCGTACCGGAATCCACACGGTCTTCCAATTTTCCTCCGGTTGTAAACAAATGCTGCTTCCCACTGTGGATACTGTCCCAATCCCGCTCCATCATTGTGTATAAGTTGCCAATTTCCGGCCTGACATCTCCATAAACGGCGTCGGCCGGCTCCCACGGGTTGATCAGAGAACCGTTTCTGTTGGGATAAGTTCCGGTAAAAAACGAACCTCTGGCAGGCACGCAGAGAGGGCAGGCACAGTATGCCCGGCCAAACGCAGTCCCATCCGCTGCAATTGAGTCAATATTAGGGGTAAATCCCTTTCCCAGCACATCATACCGCAGCTGGTCCGCCATAATTATAATAACGTGTGGCTTCAATTTCCGTCTCCTTTCCTTTTTACAAAGAGCCGCACCAGAGCATATTTGGCAACAGCTCTGATATACGGCTCTCCTGATTCATTATTTCCGCGTAACAGTTCAGGACGGCGGGAAAAATAGTGCGAAAGCAGGCGTTAAGCTCGCTTATAAGACTGTTTTTGCACTATTTTTCACATCGGATGGACATACGATGCTTCTTGACCGGTTTTTTCGGTCAAGAAGATAAGCCGTCCTGAACAGTTACATTTCCGCAAAATATGGGGTAACAGGCGCTCCTTATTCTGCGCTGTAGCGGGCATAAGCGTCCTTATAAATCTGGATATAGCGTTCCACATTCATATCCTGAAGCTTCTTCTGGAACGAATCCCACTCGTCCTCCACGCCGCCTTCCACGATCCAGCCTGCATACTTCTGGGCTACGTAAGAGTCAATATCTGTCTGCAGCACGCCGATTTCTTCAATCTCGTCCCCAGTGAAGAACACATTGGGATACATCTCGTCGGCCGGTACATTGTACGGAGCATAGAAAGCATCCAGTTCCTTACGCTCTGTTAAGTTAGCGTTTAAGTCCAGCTTGTCAATGATCGGCTGCATCACTGCGAAGGTTCCGTCATTTCCCGGGCTGTAATCATGAATTGCCGTATCGAGAGTGACGCCTTCCGGCAGCTGCATCTGGTGGTAACGGCCTTCTCCGGTCTTCTCCAGAACGTGGCCCAGCAGGCCCTGGCAGATCTCCAGAGAACTTTCCGGATCGTAGGACTGATCGATCCAGCGCATCAGAACTTCCGGATGCTCCGCTTTGCTGGTAATTGCGAAGGAACCCTTGGAGATGATCTTTGCATCCACGGTTCTCCAGATGCGCTCGCCGTTGGTATTGATAAGCGGCGCCATGGCTACGTAGTCATCCTTGTTGGCCGCCGCTGTGGCATTGCCGCTCCAGCCTAAAAACATGCCGACAATCTTGTTGGGATCCTGAATTTTGGCCACATAGACGTTAAAGTCATGTGTGAATGCTTCCTTGTCCACCAGCCCCTTTTCGTACAGGGAATGGAACCAGGAAATGGCCTCTTTATACGGTTCTGTCATCGGCGTATATACAACATCTCCGTCGTTGATCACGAAATGATAGATATCATCCAGCTGTCCGAAGGTTCCGAATAAAGACTGGATTCCCTGCTGCCTGTTGTAAGGGTCGCTGGAGCTCATACGGAACGAAAATGGGATTTCATCGTTTGTATTGCCGTTTCCATTGGGATCTCCGTCCTTGAAGGCCTGAAGAACGGTTTCCAGCTCTTCCCTGGTCTCCGGCACCTTAAGTCCCAGATTATCGAGCCAGGTCTTGTTGATGAACAGCTTGTCATGCGTGGTCGGATTTAACTCATTGATGGTTGGCAGCGAGTAGATATTGCCATCCGGCGCCGTAATCTGCTTCCTGTACTGCGGGTTCGCGTCAAGAATCGCCTTTAAGTTGGGCGCATACTCGTCTATCATATCATTTAACGGGATCAGCATTCCCTGGGACGCATACTTGATGATATCCACATCTTTTAAGATATCCTGTCCGTAAAATGCATCCGGCAGCGTATTACTTGCAAACAGCAGGCTCTTTTTCTCATTCCATCCGTCATCAGAGGACATATTCCAGTTGACGATTACATTCGTATCCGTCTCCAGCTTCTGAAAGAATTCCAGCTCCTTAAAATTTTTATTTTTCTGTGTGCTGGCCGCGATCTCATACGTAATCGGCTGGTTGACGATGGGCAGACCTTCCTTATTTACTTCAAACGCAGCCTGCGTCTCTCCGGCTTCCGCGGCTTTGGTGGCTGCCGGCGCTGCCGTCTCGTTGACAGCCTTTGGCACACAGGCCGTCAGGGCCGATGCCATAACCGTAACTGTAAGCAGTGTACTCATCAATCTCTTTTTCATTGTTTCCCTCCTGAAAAAATATAGTTTTATGTAATTTTCCTTCCAGGTCAGCCCTTGACGGAGCCAACCATAACACCCTTTGCGAAATGCTTCTGCAGGAACGGATAGATCACCAGAACCGGCAGAGTCGATACGATAATGACGCCGTACTTGATCAGCTCGGCAGCCTTCTGCTGTTCAATGATGCTGTCCACATCGCCCAGGCCGGAAGCCTGATTCTGAAGCAGAATATTTCTCAGTGTCAGCTGCAGCGGATACAGCCCCTCATCCCTTAAATAGATCAGGCCGTTCATGAATTCATTCCAGTGCGCGACGCCGTAATAGAGGACGAGCACCACCACAATCGTCTTCGACAGCGGAAGCACAATGCTGAAAAAGTACCGGATATGACTGCAGCCATCGATGGAAGCCGCCTCGTACAGTTCCTCCGGTATGCTGTTGCTGATATAATTAATGGCGATAATCAGGTTAAACACGTTGATAGCCGGAAGCAGAACCATAACCCACGGCGTATTGTACAGATGAAGGTCGTTCATCCATAAGTAAGTAGGAATCAGTCCCCCCTGAAAGTACATGGTAAACATGACGAACAGCGTGAGCGGCTTCCTGGCAAAAAAGTTCTTTCTGCTTAACGGATACGCCAGCATCATGGTAAGAATCACGTTGATGGTGGTTCCCACCACGGTATAAAAAATGGTATTGCTGTAGGATCGCCAGATCTTCGTATTTTCAAATATTTTCTCATAGCCGGTCGTGTTAAACCCGACGGGCCAAAATGCCACCTGGCCATTGTTGATCGCCACCGGATCGGAAACCGACGCGATTACGATAAAATATAGTGGATACAGTACACAGACTGCCACCAGGCCGAGTACGAGATAATTAAAGATATCAAACAGGCGGTCGGCCGGCGCCTGCGTCCCAAAGCTTCTGTGCAGCTTCGTTTTTTTCTGTGCCATTTTGTCCTCCTTGTTATGAGCACTTGGCGGCTCGTTACCACAAACTGTTGTCAGTCGTCTTCTTCGCAATGTGATTGACAGTGACCAGAAGTATGATATTGACCAGATTGTTAAACAGGTTGATGGCCGCTGAATAGCTGTACTGTGCATCTATCATACCAACTTTATAGATATAGGTCGATATAATTTCACTGGCTGCCAGATTCTGGGCATTCTGCATTAAATATGCCTTCTGGAATCCCAGATTCATCACCTTTCCCACCTCCAGAATCAGCATCATCACAACCGTAGGCAGGATACCCGGAATATCGATGTGCCAGATCCTCTGCCACTTATTGGCTCCATCCACCTGTGCCGCTTCATATAAGTCGGGGCTGATTCCCGCCAGCGCCGCGATATAGATGATTGCGCTCCACCCCGCGTTCTGCCAGATACCCGAGAGTACAAATGTCAGCTTAAAATACTTCGCATCTCCCAGAAAGAAGATGGGCTCACCTCCGAACAGCTGAATCACCTGGTTGATCAGACCATTTCTCGGTGATAAGAATATGTACAGCATACCGGTCAGGACGACGATCGATATAAAGTGCGGGCAGTACACGATCGACTGCACAAATTTCCGGAACCTCTGGTGCTTCACCTGATTCAGCATAATTGCCAGAAGAACCGGAATCGGGAACCCCAGCAGAATCTGTAGAAAGCTGAGTCCCAGCGTGTTCTTAATTAATGGCCAAAACTGGGAAGATGAAAAAAAGCGATCAAAATGTTTGAAGCCGCACCACTGACTCCCCCAGATTCCGTCCACCGCCCGAAAATCCTTAAAGGCGATCTGCACTCCATACATGGGTACATAATGGAACAGAATAAAATACAAAATAGGAACTGCACATAATAACAGAAGCTGCCAGTCGCGCCTCAGCGCCCTTTTCACTCTGTAAATCCCCGGCTTTCCGGGTGCAGGCCCGACCGCGTGTTTCGTGTCAGTACTCCCCCTCATTCCCTGAAACCTCCTCCATATTTTTTTGTCTGACACCAGTATAGCGGCAGTACCCGCCTCGTTTCAATTCACATTTTTTGCAGGCCTTCCAGCCATTTTTCCAGCGGTTATAACCGCATACTGTTTTTGCTTTCTACATTTGCCATTTTTTGCTTCTTTGCAGAATTTGCACTAGATTCCATGGGGCTTTCGGCCATTTTTTATTTATCTTTTCCTTGTCCTTATTTTCTTTCGCGGTACTTTGCTTGAAAGTGTTGTGCATTTACCATATAATAAATATTGTTAAATATCAGAAACGGGGGCGGTGAGATCTTATGCTGAAAACAGGGAAAAAGCGAAAATTCGGGAGGCACTATATCCGCTATCTGATCTCCTATATGACCGTGCTCTTAATCCCTCTCGTCATCCTGACCTTCTTCTATTCCTCCCGATTTATGAAGAAATTTTATGATGAGATCTACGAAACCGTAGACTTAGAGCTGCTGCAGATCAGCACTCAGCTCGACAATGAGCTGGAGTCCATGTTAAACATCGTAGGGCAGCTGACGCTGACCGGAACGATACACGATGCCTCCGAGGCGGAAAATCCACTGGCCCTGAGCCCGACCATCACCTATCTGTCGGCCTTAACCTCTGCGAACCCTTTTATCCAGGATATCGTTCTGATTCTGGATGGGAAAGAATACGTGGCCACCAGTTCCACGACCTGCCGGAAGGATTATTACTTCAGCCGCATTTTCCGCGTTCCCGGCATGAGCTCCAGGGAATTCCAGGATCTGCTTCTGAACAGCAAGGCCTCCTTCTGTCTTCCCAGGCAGAAGCTTCTCAACCTGGACTTAGGCCCTGCCGAGGCAAACGTCGTGCTTTTTTCCTACCCGGTCTTTACCGATTATCAGAAACACGAGGGCACAGCTCTCTTTTATGTAAACAACAGCTCCATCGAGGCACTTTTAAGCCAAAAGCTTCAGAGCTATCAGGCGCAGACCTATATCCTGGACCAGAACGGGGCCGTCGTAACCACCTCAGGGGAACACGATCGGATGCGCGGCATTTTAAGCACTTATCTGGGAGATTCCATAGAACTGTCGTCCACGACCAGTATAGATGGGGAAGAATACGTCGTCCGCACGCACCGGTCCGAGAAAAATGGGTGGACGTATCTGGCTTTTATTCCGGACAGGCAGACCACATTTTCCCAGGTTTCTTCTATTATGAAGGAATTCCTGCTGGCTATCGTGATTATTCTGCTTATCGCCAGCTTCACCATCTTCTTTTTGCAGAAGGTGAATTACGCGCCCGTCCGCCGTCTGCGGGACAGGGCAAAGCTGATCTCCCCGGACGCTGCTTCCTACAACGAACTGGAAACCATTGCCGGAGCGCTGGATTACTTATCTACTCAGAACAGTTCACTGTCCACTCAGCTGGCCAACAGCCTCACAGCCGTTAAAAATGAACGCTTATACCGCCTCTTAAACGGCGCCTACGCTTCCAGAGAAGACTTCAATCTGGATTGTTCGGAGCTGGACCTCTCCCTGCCAAATGAACACTTCACCGTCAGTATCGTGATGCTGCATAAGCAGTTTGACAGTTTGGACGGGCTGGCGCAGGAGATTAAGAAGCAGTTTTCCGTTCCTTATATTTACTATTACCTGCATAATTTCCATCCCAACCAGATCGTGCTGCTCATGAACCAGCCGGATCATATGCCGGTCTCGGCAAGATTTTTCGGGGATGTGCAGAAATATTTAACCAGGCAGTACGGGCTGATGACCACCGTCGGAATCGGCACCTGCGTGAACAGTACGGAGCGCATCGCCCAGTCCTATATGGAGGCAGTCAGCGCCCTGGACTACCGTTTCGTAAAGGGCAACGGCACCGTCATTGAGTTTCGGGAGGTCCTGGGGCCGGCGCACGCAACGGTTGTTTACCCTCACAAGGAATTTGAGAGTCTTAGAAATGCACTTTTTTCCCAAAATGAGCAGAACATCAGGGATGCCATTCAGAATATCATTCATTTTATGGAGCAGAGCCAGCTTCCTCTCTATCTGGCCAGAAGTATCTGTTTTGACTTAATCCATCTCGTAAATGAACACTGCCGCGGTCAGAAAAATGCGGCCTCCAACTCTCCGATCGAACTGTCGGGTATGGAGACCGCGCAGGAGATTATACAGATGCTCCGGGCCTGGAGTGAGCATTTGAGTGGGCTCACCGCCTCCGCGGCCAAACGGGTCGTTCTGGATGAGGTTATGAAATACTTAGAGGCCAACTGCCTCCGCTGCGATTTTTCCGCTTATGAGGCAGCCGGCCACTTCGAGATGACGCTTCCGGCCTTCAGTAAATACTTTAAAGAGCAGACCGGTCAGAATGTTATGGATTACACCATTCACCTGCGGATGGAACGGGCAAAAGAACTTTTACGTACCACCGCGCTTCCGCTGAAAGAGATTTCCGAAGCCGTAGGCTACTACAATATCTCCAGCTTTACAAGGCGTTTTAAATTAAACCAGGGGATTACCCCCAGTGAATACCGAAAGGTGTTTGTAAAAGACAAGTCGGAAAGACCACCATGCTAAAATGCCCCCCCTCCATCTGGCACCAAAAACAGAGGTGGCACCCGAATATAATCTGGGATGCCGCCTCTGTTATTTTTAATTAAACTGTCAGTTATTCCGTTTTCTCCAGCATTCCCATTCCCGCAGCAATCTTCTTTCCAAAGATCAGGACGATCAGTCCTGCCGCGCAGGTAATCAGGCCAATCACCAGGAAGAACGGAACCTCAGAACCCTCCTTATAGAAATTCACTGCCAGGGTGTTAAGCGCCGCACCCGTGGACTGTGACTCGTGTTTGAAAATTAATCACAGGCCAGCTTTACAGCTTCAGCTCTCCAATAATTTTCTTCAGCTCCTCGGCCGAATACACCAGTTTTCCCATCTCCATTAAGTCCAGGGGGATATCCAGCACCTTTTCCGCGCCTTCCTGGCCGACTACCGTCGGGATGCTTAAGCAGATATCGTGAAGTCCATAGAGCCCGTCTAAGTAAACCGATATCGGCATGATGGAATGTTCATTCCGGATCACAGACTCAGCGATTCTGCAGACCGCCATGGCCACACCGTAGTAGGTGGCACCTTTTTTCTCTATAATCTCGTACGCGCTGTCCCGGACGCTCTGGTAAATGCGGTCCATGGACTCCATATGATCGAAATATCCCCTCAGTTCACAAAAATGATTCAACGGGATCCCCGATACGTTTGCCGCGCTCCACACAGCCAGCTCACTGTCGCCGTGCTCCCCGATGATAAATGCATGAATGCTTCTGCTGTCCACGTCGAGATGGCGGCTCAATAAGTATTTCAGCCTGGCCGTATCCAGAACAGTCCCGGAACCGATGACTTTGTGACTGGGATAACCGGAAAGCTTAAGCGCCACATACGTCATGATATCTACCGGATTGGACACGATGAGCAGCGTCGCCTCCTGATTCTTCTCCACGATCTTCGGTATAATACTCTTGTAAATCTCCACATTTTTATGGACCAGATCGAGCCGTGTCTCTCCAGGCTTCTGATTTGCTCCCGCTGTGATAATGATCATGGCACAATCCGCGATATCCTCATAGCCTCCGGCCTTGATTTCCATAGGCTTCGTAAACGGCAGACCATGGCTTAAATCCATCGCCTCCCCTTCCGCCTTCTTTTCATTGGCATCAATCAGAATCAGTTCCGAAAAAATCCCCTTCTGTACAAGGGAAAACGCAATAGATGTTCCTACAAATCCACAGCCGATAATGGCCGCCTTCTGAATATTTATCATGATGAACTCCTCCTTTAACCAGGTTTATTTTATGCTGCTGTCCGGCACGGCATGACTGCGCCGCCTCATGAACCGGAAAACAGGGTGCCTTTGCATAATTTACTCAATGGTACCGGCCGTGATATTTCCAGCCATTTCCATCTGATTACAGTATAGCAGAGTTTACCATACACCACAATAGTAATAATGATAATTAATATCATTTATTCATCTTACATTTCCTCTATTTACACAAAAAATGGCAGGACTGCGCAAATGATTGCGAAAGCCCTGCCATAAAATTCATCCTGTCATAACACTTATCTATAAAAGCTTTATCGAACAGAAATCTTCATTCCCGCCTTTACCATACGGAATGCCCGCTCCGCCGCTCCGGCGTACAGCTCTTCCGCCCGTTCCAGCGCCTCATCGATCCCCATGGCCCCGTTGATGGTGGTGATAATGCTGTCAATCCCGTGATCGAATATCATCTCCGCCTTATCGCCCATACCGCCGACGATGGCGATCGCCGGGATTCCCTTCTTCCGGCAGCGATTGCCGATTCCGCTGGGAACCTTTCCAAAGGCAGACTGCCAGTCGATTCTTCCCTCACCGGTTATGACCAGATCCACACCTTCCAGAAGTTCATCAAAATGAATCAGATCCAGCACCGTCTCGATTCCCGACTTCATCTCCGCCTTAAGGAATACACAGAATGCCGCTCCCAGACCGCCGGCAGCGCCGGAACCCGGAATCTGGTCCACATCGGTACCCATTTTCTCCCGGATCAGGGCCGCGTAGTGAATCATTCCCTGCTCCAGTTCATCTAATATCTCCGGAGAGCCGCCTTTTTGCTTTCCAAACGTATAGGTCGCTCCGTCAGGACCCGTCAGGGGATTGTTTACGTCACACATAATGGTAAACTTCGCATCCTTTACTGCACTGTGAAGTCCGCTGATATCAATGTCCGCCACCCGTGCCAGATCGTTTCCGCATCCGGGAAGCTCCTCTCCGTTCTCGTCAAGGAAACGAATTCCCAGCGCACGCATGGCTCCCATGCCTCCGTCGTTGGTCGCACTGCCGCCGATCGCAATCGTAATATCCCGGCATCCGCGGTCAAGAGCAGTTTTAATCAGTTCACCCGTTCCGTAAGTCGTTGTAACCCTTGGATCTCTTTTATCGACAGGCACCATCGGCAGTCCGGATGCCGCCGCCATCTCGATGACAGCCGCACCGTTCCCCGTCTCGCCGTAACGGCTGACCACCTCTTCCATCAGAGGACCGTGTACGTCTACTTCGTGGATCGATCCGTGAAGTACGGATATGACAGCGTCGATCGTACCTTCCCCGCCGTCGGCCACAGGAATCCCCATGGTCTCGCAGTCCGGGAACACCTTCCTCGCAGCCGCGTCCAGAAGCGTAATAATCTGTTCAGAAGACAGTGTCCCTTTAAATGAGTCCGATGCAAATAAAAATTTCATTGTCACCTCTCCTGTCATGTAATTAGTAAAATACTTCAACCCGCCTCCATTATCTGAATACTACGGATAATAAGAAGATCCAAACCATGGATGCGATGCCAAGTACGAGTGTACATAACGTCTGTGTCTTATAACCCTGTTCCGGCTCCATCTCACCGAAGTTGGTAACTACCCAGAAGTAAGAGTCATTCGCATGGGAAACCGTCATTGCGCCAGCACCGATTGCCATAACCGCCAGCGCCGCACGTACCGGTGACGCGAGTCCCAGAACACCCATGAGCGGTGCAAGGATACCAGCCGTAGTCGTGATGGCCACGGTCGAGGAACCCTGTGCGGATTTTAAGATAGCCGCAAGGATGAATGGGAAGAAGATGCCGATGCTTTCCAGTACAGACGCGTTGGAGGTGATATAATCAACCATACTGGTAGAGGAAATCACTTTTCCGAGCACGCCGCCCGCCGCTGTTACAAACAGGATCGGTCCTACTGTCTTTAAGGTATCATTGGTTACTCCGTAGAATTTATCCATCTTACCGGCCTGTGCCATCTGAATGACGCCAAATACGGTACCTACAGCCAGAGCGATAATCGGTGTTCCAAGGAATGTTGAGATATCGAATAAAAATCCGGTCCAGTGAGCCATGGAAGCGAT